>DATMXJ010000272.1:0-6692 GCA_035561675.1 Thermoplasmatota archaeon | reverse complement strand
CGATACCGGCGATGAGGCTTCGACCGAGGAGTTTGAGTGGTGTGTAGTGAACTTTGATGGTGTCTTGAGCGATTATTTTTTTCTTTTTATCAAAGGCGAAAAATACGAGGAGAAAACAGGCCAGGTAAATGGCAAGAGATATGACGACGGATGTTAGGTTGGAGTAATACATCACGATAGTCAGAGCCGCCCATCCGAGGAGCGATCCAGCGAGGGCGACAAGGATTTTCTGTTGGGAAAGCAGTACGAAAATGAGCAGGAAGATGAGGTTGAATCCCATTTCTGCGGGGACAACTGCGACGGAATCTGAGGCGAACTTGGTTCCTTTGTCGAGGGCGATGAAGAGGAATGCGATGATGATGGTGGATGGAAGCATTCCTACGATTCCTCCTGTTTTTGTCCCGTATTTTTCTGCGATGACGGTGACGAGGATGACGACCAAGGCTGATAAGATGAAAGGAATGATTGTGTGGTAGAGGAGGGAGTATTCCATGGGACTTGGGGATGTGTTCTTCTTTTTAAACGTTTCTTTTTTGCTTGTTTTGGAAAAGTATATAAACCTATTTTGTAATACATACTAAATTGTAATAATTACAAAATGGAATTTATTACAGCCCTGATTCGCATGTATGAAAAATACGTAAAAATCCTCAAGGACCACACACTGAAGATTACCTCGCCACGGCTTGAGATCCTCAGATACCTCGACGAACATCACACCCATCCGAACGTTGAGGAAATCTATTCGACGCTGAAAAAGAAAAACCCATCTCTCTCCCGTACCACCGTCTACAACTCCTTGGAAATACTCAAGAAAAACAGGATCGTACAGTCACTTACCATCTCCGGGTCAGAACTCAGATACGACATCGACGAAGGACTCCACCACCATTTCTTCTGCACACACTGTGGCGCGATATTTGATATCGCCATCGCATGTCCTAATATGGACCGAACCGTCCATGGAGGCCATCACGTAGAAGAAGTACAAGGGTACTTCAAAGGGATCTGCAAGAAATGCCAGACAAAGGAAAAAGGAAGGAGCAACAATGGATAAAAAACCATTCCATAAAATCTCCTACGGCATCTACGTCATCTGCTCAAAGAACGGAGAAAAAACAAACGGACAGATCGCCACCACATTATTCCAAGTCACCTCAGAACCACCCACGATTGCTGTCAGCATCAACAAACAAAATCTCACCCATCAATACATCTCGGAAAGCAAGGTGTTCACCGTATCCATCCTTGATAAAAAAACCCAGCTCCCCTTCATTGGGACGTTCGGGTTCAAATCAGGCAGGGATATCGACAAATTCAAAAACGTCAACTACAAAATCGGAACGACACAAGCACCCATCGTACTGGACAACACCCTTGCCTATCTTGAGGCATCCGTGATTAACAAAATCGATGTGGGAACGCACACGATCTTCATCGGAAAAATAACAGATGCAGCAATCCTTTCAGAAGAACCAGCCATGACCTATGAGTATTATCATGAAGTGAAGGGCGGGTACTCACCGAAAACCGCACCGACCTATGATAGCGAAATTGATAAGAAAACAGAGGAAAAAAAGGAGGACGAAAAAATGGACAACTATGTATGCACCGTCTGTGGATATATCTACGACCCCGCAAAAGGCGACCCCGAAACCGGTATTGCTGCAGGGACAGCGTTTGAGGATCTCCCTGATGATTGGGTCTGTCCGATCTGCGGAGCAGGAAAAGATGCATTTGAGAAACAATAAGGAAAAAACAGCACCGGGAAAGTATATAAAGAAATGAAAATTGTAACATGAACTGGAGGAATTCGACTCATGTGTAAAAACTGTGGTTGTGAGGATTCTACTATGAAGATCCAATACACATGTGACTGCAAAGAAAAAAACTGCACCTGTGACTCAGTAATTGGATTTGAAAAAGAACCAACAGCAGTCCCACATTGTTGTGGTGCGCCGATGAAACGCATCAAATAAAAACTTGTGTATTAAGGAGGTAAAAAAAATGATATTAAGTAAGAAATTAGAAAATGCAATCAATAAACAAATCAACGCAGAACTCTGGTCAGCATACCTGTATCTCTCCATGTCCGCCTACTTCGAATCCATTAACCTTGGCGGATTTGCCAGCTGGATGAGAGTCCAAGCACAAGAGGAAGTCAGCCATGCCATGAAATTCTACAACCACATCATTGAACGCAGAGGCCGGGTACTCGTCAGCGCGATCGCTGCGACACCAACAAGCTGGAAATCACCATTACATGCGTTTGATGAGGCATTCAAACACGAGCAAAAAGTCACCGCAATGATCGAGAACCTTGCAAACATCGCAGCAGCGGAAAAAGACTACGCTGCCACCAGTATGCTGAAATGGTTCCATGACGAACAAGTCGAAGAGGAACTCCAGACAGATACCATTGTTCATAAATTAAAAATGACCGAAAAAAGCACCGGCGGTCTCTTCATGCTAGACCGAGAACTCGGTAAGAGAAAAAAAGAATAAACACCTCTGACAGGAAAACAGAGTAAGGGTGAAAACATGGATTTGAGAAAATACACACTTGGAGACCTTCTGCTTGCAGCGATGAAAGCAGAAATCGAAAGCCATACGGTATACACAACTATAGCAAACCAAGTAAAAAACGGGTTATTAAAGGACAAATTTACATTCCTAGCCACGGAAGAAGAAAAACACCGCAGCTTCATCGAACAGGTGTACAAAGCAAAGTTCCCGAAGAAAAAAATCGTCGTTCCAAAAACAACACCGGTGCCACTCCCTCATCTCGCCATCCCTGATGAAGACGCCCCCCTTGGTACGATCCTGAAGAACGCTATGGCCGCAGAGCAGGCAGCCCATGAGTTTTACCAATCGCTCTCCAAACAATTCACAAAAAACGATGCGAAGATACGCAACACCCTTTCCTATTTCGCAGACATGGAGCTGCAGCATTACAAAATCCTCGAGATTGAAAAAGAAAGCATGGACCGATTCGAAGAGGCTGACATCTATTGGCCGATGGTCCATGCAGGACCTTAGAAAGAAACAACTATGGAGATGAAGAAGATGAAAAGCCTAAAAGGAACACAAACAGAAAAAAATCTCCTCGCAGCGTTCGCAGGAGAATCACAAGCAAGAAATCGTTACACTTATTTTGCATCGGAAGCAAAAAAAGCAGGGTATGAACAAATTTCCGCTATCTTTCTTGAGACAGCGGAGAACGAAAAAGAACACGCGAAGGTATATTTCAAGCACCTACAGGGAGGGATGGTTGAGATCTCCGCAATGTATCCCGCAGGCGTCATCGGGACGACAGAAGAAAACCTCAAAGAAGCTGCCGACGGAGAAAAAGCAGAATGGGGAACGATTTACCCAGAGTTTGCAGCAATGGCAAAAAAGGAAGGATTTCCTGAAATCTCACTAAGTTTTCAACAAATCGCTGAAGTCGAAGAACACCATGAGAAACGATACCGAGCACTTCTTGCAAACCTTGTGAACAAGCAGGTATTTAAGAAAGAAAAAGTCGTGAAATGGAAATGTAGAAACTGTGGGTATGTTCATGAAGGCAAAGAAGCACCAAACAAATGCCCCGCATGCCAGCACCCGCAGAGTTATTACGAACTGTTCGCAGAGAATTACTAGAGGTGATATCATCAGCAATGAGGTCCCGTTTGATGCAGAGCTTGATTGTGTAGGGTTCTATTGCCCGATGCCAATTGCCATGACCAAAGAGGAAATCGAAAAAATCGAAATCGGCCAGGTTTTAAAAGTCGAGGCTGATGATCCTGCCGCAGAGGAAGACATCAAACGATGGGCGAAACGAACAGGACATGAGATATTGAAATTTGAAAAAGAAGGATCGTTGATGACCTTCTTTATTAAACGAACAAAATGAGGTATGTGTATGAAAGATGAGAACTCGATATTGTATGTGATAACCACGGATAACCCGGAGAAACAGTACGCTCCGTTAGTCCTGGCTCAGACCGCGAAAATGATGGATCTCACTCCCATGGTATACTACCTTGGGACAGGATTAAAAATCCTTCTTCCCGGGGCAGCAGCAAAAATAAAACTCGGCAGTTTCCCAACTGTTGCCGAGATGCTGAAAAAAACCATGGACATGGGTATTACCATCTACGCCTGCGAGGCATCGAAACAGATGTGCGGACTAGAGGAAGCATCTCTGATGCCTGGCCCGAAAATTGTCGGTGCAGGAACCTTAAACGACCTTGCGCTTGACGCTGGGGCGACCATGTGGTTCTAAAGGAGGATTGTCATGCCAAGGATTTACCTTGATCACGCATCATCGATGCCGGTTGACCTACGAGTCTTCGAATTCGCAAAACCATACCTCACTACGTCGCATGGGAATCCCTCCTCGCTTCACTCCGTCGGTTTGGAGGCGAAACGTGCGGTGGAAGACTCACGGAAGAAAATCGCGGACCTTATCCACGCGGAGAACGAAACCACCATCATTTTTACCGGAGGTGCGACTGAGGCAAACAACCTTGCGGTGAAAGGCACTGCTTTACGAAACATAACCCAAGGCAAAGCGGTTGTTGCTTCTGCTATTGAACATATGTCGGTGCTGAATCCGATGAAAGAACTGCAGAAAAACGGTTTTACATTCACAATACTATCTGTTGATTCGACAGGGATTGTCGATCTCAAAAAGCTTGAGGCAATTCTAACAAAAAATACCGTGCTGACGTCAGTGATGTATGCGAACAATGAGATTGGGACCATCGAACCGATCAAAGAAATCAGCACACTTGTCCATGAGAAAGGAATGTACCTGCATGTGGACGCAGTCGCTGCTGCCGGACGCATTCCCATCGATGTCCAGAAGGATGGTATTGACCTGCTCACGCTTTCCTCGAATGATTTATACGGTCCCCAGGGCGCTGGGGGGTTATATATAAAACCTGGTGTGAAACTCCAGTCTGTCCTGCTCGGCGGCGGCCAGGAGCGTGGTCTTCGCTCCGGGACTGAGAATGTCTTTGCGATCGCCGGGATGGGCGAAGCAGCACGGATCGCACAACAAGAGATGGCGGCGGAAAGCAGGCGACTCCTTCCAATCAGAGACCGTCTTATTAAGGAAATTCTCACCATCGACCAATCCTATCTCACCGGACATCCCGCTCAACGCTTGCCGCATCATGCAAGCTTCCGATTTAGTTATATAGAAGGGGAAAGCATTCTATTGAATATGGACATGAACGATATTCAGGTGTCGACCGGCTCCGCCTGTTCATCAAAAACACTTGAACCGTCGCATGTTCTTCTCGCAATAGGCTTAAAACACGAAGAGGCACATGGGTCCATGGTGCTGACGCTTGGGCGTTCCACTACCATGGATGATGTTGAAGCGGTAAGCAAGGCGACGAACGAGACCGTCCAGCGCTTACGAAAACTCTCCCCGATGTCTCAAGAATGGAGGAAATAAGAATGGCAAACGTAGGATATAGTAAGAAAGTCATGGAGCATTTTATGAACCCACGTAACGTCGGCGTGATCGAAAACCCTGATGGGTACGGGAAAGTAGGAAACCCGGTCTGCGGGGATGTCATGGAGATCTTCATCAAAGTAAAAGATGATATCATCACCGATATCAAGTTCCGGACGTTCGGCTGCGGCTCAGCTATTGCAACCAGCAGTATGGTCACTGAGCTGGCTAAAGGAAAACACATCGATGAAGCAGTCAAGATTACTCGTGGTGATGTTGCCAGCGAACTCGAAGGACTCCCGCCCCAAAAGATGCATTGTTCGAATCTCGCTGCTGATGCGTTGCATGAGGCGATTAAGGATTATAAAAACAAGGGACAAAAGAAGTGAAATGGAGGCATTGACGTATGGTCGAATTAAAACAAGTCTATAAATGCGCTCTCTGTGGGAATATCGTGGAAATCATCCACGCTGGTACTGGCGAACTTGTCTGTTGTGGTCAACCCATGGAGCTGCTCACAGAAAAACTTCAGGACGCTGGAAACGAAAAACATGTGCCTGTTATTGAAAAGACCGCTACAGGTGTGAAAGTAAAAGTAGGTTCGATTCCTCATCCGATGGAGGAGAAGCATTACATTGAATGGATCGAACTGCATGCTGATGAGTCGGTGTACCGGAAGTTTTTAAAACCAATGGAGAAACCAGAAGCAGAATTTTGTGTGACAACAAAAAATCTCTCAGCACGAGATTATTGCAATATCCATGGGTTGTGGAAATCGAAATAATCAATCGTACCATAGCCAGTTGAGGCGGTCTACGGGTTCAAATCCCTTCCCCTGCATTTTTTATATAATAATGGCAAACAAAAAAATTTAAACTGGTGTTTACTGGTCAATCGGAATGAATAATGAATTCACGTAATTTTTTCAAATTTCTGAAGTAAAATCGGCAATAACTAGCATCTCAAAATCTTCAGTTGTAAGTTCATCGTTTCTCGAAAAAGCACCAAGTTTTGCACCATAAATATCAATTTTTTTAAAACCCAGAGACTTTAACAACCATGTAATTTCAGATGGAACATAAAACCTCTCATTGCATTCTAATTCCTTTTTATTACCAGAGTCATCTTCTATTTTTGTAATATTATGGTCTCTAAAAGTCATTAAATCAAAAGTATTACTTCTACAAATAGTATTTCCTTCATCCTTTGTAAAATGAAATTTTTCAACTGAATGATATAAGGG
>DATMXJ010000271.1:0-3035 GCA_035561675.1 Thermoplasmatota archaeon | reverse complement strand
TTGCTCCCCGCGATGATGGATCCCCCCGGCAGCATCTTCGCGGGCTGAGGGTAATGTGACGGCCATCGATGGATGATGGTCCCGTTCATATCAATCAAGACAGTGGTTGTGGCTCTATTCAGCAGCGTGTAGCCTTCACAGCATCCCGAGGAATAGGTGAGGAGAGCGCCAGGAGCTTCTTTTTTTTCAAGGCTAGAACTAGACGTGGTGACTCCTGTGATACTCCCACAAGATAAAATGAGTGAGATGACAACACAAACGATTCCTACTATGTGTACACTCTTTGGCCTCGATGTCAATGTGGAACCTCCACCTCTTTTTATTCAAAAAATAACCTTAATTAGGATATAAGATTTATCATGATACCCGGTAGTAAGGCGCCGGTTTCTTCTGGGAAATCCCTATTATTCATGTTCTATCTATTGATTGTAACCACTATATGTATGGTAAAGGGTGAATTGGAAAATACTATCACATGGACTCATTTAAATGTTTGGAAAAGATAAAAATAAAGGACAGAAGCATTGACACGGTTTTAAGACACAATAATCTTTGTACGAATCAAAGGATAAAAAAAAATAGAAAAAGATGGGGGACTCTTAGTATCTCAAGAAATGTCTGAGTATCGGGAATGCATGCGGGAACCGCTCAAGCAATTTTTCCCAGAATTGAGTTATTGGATAGTTATACGAATATGGCATCTTTATAGATAACGGGTCAGACCATGGGCTTTCCGTACCATACGTATCTTTTGCTTTTACTTTGATACTATACGATCCTTTTACGGTCCATTTATGAGTCGTACTGATCGTGGCACCAGAATTGGAAGGACCGAGCCAATTACTTTGGGATCCGTCACCCCAATCCCATTGGTACCATACCTGGTCTCCATTCGGATCGATAGCACTCGTTTTATAGGTGTAAAGGGTATTGATCTTCCCTGAAACAATCCCTGATGGTTTCGCTGGTTTGTTCGGTGGTTGGTTGGCACGTACTAATGGATGATGATCTGTATTGGTGCCTCCAGGTATCGTATAGTTTGTATCACCGAGCCCATCTCCATCGTTGTCGAAACCGGTGTAATTAGACCAAAAATTCCCTCCGATGAATACCCCACCAATGATATTAAGACCAGGTGTTTTGGAAATGTTCCATCGATTATTGCCATTGTCTTCAGCGTTGTTCGTGTTGTTGAAATAATTATTATAGATAAGATTGCTATTTGAATTTCTAATAAAGATACCGTGCAGTGAATTGTTGTAGATGGAACAGTCGCTTATGATATTTTGATGACTGCTGTCGAGATGAATACCATTCTGTTGATTTCCTGCCACCGTATTGTACACATAGTTTTCACTGATAATGTTATGGTTCGCGTTCTGATACAAGCTAATACCATGTTGATGATTATCATAAACGAAGTTAAGGCTGATAATCGTATACTGGGAACCCATAAGACTAATACCATCAAGCCAAGATCCAGAATCAAAACCATTGTGGTACACACGATTCTGTTCTATCGAATTATTTCTTCCCACACCAGCTTCGCAATAAATCCCCCCAAGACTATTGTTCCATACGACATTACCAAGAATGGTATTTCTCGCAGAACCACCATCGCCGATTTCATCACGGAGATGAATCCCTTCATCTGTGCTATTATACACTTTATTCTGAAACTGAATTTTATTGTCATCAGATCCATACCGAATACTGATGCCATCGTCCCCACTGAACCCACAATCGTTTCCCTCTACGGTGTTGTTATCAGAGCCTTGCCGTAATCCAATGTTAAAGCCAAGATTGTAATCACAGATATTGTTCCGAATTGTGTTGTTATCTGATGAGAGAAGATGAACACCGCTTCGTTCTTCGAGGGAGCTCCCTCCAACACCATTGTGGTAAATTCGTAGAGTATTTCGAATGTCAGACCAGTTGGAGTGCAACAACAACACACCATTTTTACTATTATTGGATATCGCTGAATTTCCGCTCATCTCGACATACTCGGAATTCTGAAGAACGATACCATTTCCATTATTGTCAACGATGCGATTTCCTGAGATGATGATAGGGCTTGCGACCAATCCGGAGGATGAAATATTAATACCCTCGAATGTGTTATTGTGTATCCCATTGCTTTCAATATTGATGTTTGTCGCTTGTTTGATTTTGATCCCATTATACGCATTCCCAAAAATGAAGCTATTGGAAATCGTATCACTCACACTTTCACTGATATTGACTCCATCTGCAAAATTATTAAAGCTTAGACATCCGATGATGGAATTTCCATTGCTGTTATGTATTCGAATTCCATAAAAATTTTGAAAGAGGAAGCACATGAGAACTGTCATAGTGTTATAATCAGTACAGTTCACACCTGCTTTTCCCACACTACTATTCAAAATATAAAATCCATGGAGGCTCACCCCATCTGCATTCACATCAACGACATCATCGTTCCCAAGACCATTTATGATAACGTTTAATCCAGCTGCACCAAGAGATAATTGTTTGTTCACATTAAGGTTTTCAGGATAGGTTCCATCATAGACAATGATTGAATCGCCATCACCTGCCGCATCTATTGCTGGTTGTATTTGTACAAAATCCGCCCCAGGGCATTGAACAAGATCATCATCTACTTCCCATGTTTCAGGATTTCTATTACTAACATCACTATTTTTTGAAATATTTTGTATTTTTTTATCAGGATCTTTTTTCAGGTTCGTTGCAGTATTTGGTAGTGATGAATATGATGTATTATCCTTCAGAGACCCGACTACTGGAACCACAGTTGCTATCACTATAAAACAAACTAATAACACAGTTATTTTCTTTTTCATGGTCTAGATTCCCCCCTGTCAACATAGGTCATGGTTCGTTATTCTTTAGATTCATTTAAATGTTTGGAATATGTAATGTCAATAGACATCGCTAACATTCGTAATAAAATGATGAAGGTATTCCCTCCACCCCGAGGGAATATCGCACTGTGTTGAACCATTCTATATATTCATCCAGAAGAAGGG
>DATMXJ010000270.1:0-6644 GCA_035561675.1 Thermoplasmatota archaeon | reverse complement strand
AGTCGACATACTGTTTTGATATCGAAGGAGAAAACATTGAAGATAAAACGGTTCTTTGGCATAACCAGCTCCTTCAAATACGATGTGATGGCGACGAAGATGGCCTCATGTTACTCATGGATGCGTTACTGAATTTCTCCCATGCTTACATCCCAGATAAACGAGGGGGAAAAATGGATTTACCCTTGATTTTAACAACACGACTCGATCCATCCGAGGTCGATAAAGAGGCACATAATCTCGATACCCTCTCTCGATATCCATTGGAGTTCTACGAGGCGACCTTACGACATGAGCATTCGAAAAACCTCGAGTCAAAGATGGGGCTGGTCGCATCCCGGCTCGGCACCGAGCTCCAGTACGAGCAGTTTGGATTTACCCATGATACCGATAATATCTCAGAAGGACCAAAGGAATCGTTGTATAAGACATTGAAGAGCATGATGGAGAAGATGAACGTGCAATTAAGTCTCGCTGCAAAGATCAGGGCTGTCGATGAGGCGGATGTCGCCTACAAGGTCATCGAACGTCATTTCCTACCAGACATCCTTGGGAATCTTCGTGCGTTCAGCAAACAGTCGGTGCGTTGTCCATTATGTAACACAACATATCGAAGGATCCCTCTACAGGGCATCTGCACGAAATGCAACGGGAAACTCACCCTGACGGTCCATGAGATGTCTGTGAAGAAATATCTTAATATCTCAAAGGAAATCGCCGAGAAATATAACCTTCCAGTGTACGCGAAACAACGTATCGCTCTAGTGGAGAAATCCATTGATTCGACGTTTATGAGCGATAAGGTGAAAAACACGAAATTAACTGATTTTTTTTAACAATTGACAGAATCATAATATTCTTATATCCATCTGCTCATGCTTGTTATAGGTTGGTGTGCATGAGTGAGAACCCAATTCTCCAGGTTGATAAAAAGACATGGAACAAATGGTCGTTTTACATAAACGTGATTATTTTCATCATCATCGCAGTGGTCATTTATCTTCTGATTCTTGATGGGTTCAACGCAGGAACAGTCTATGCACAAAACAACGCGACACTCCTAACAAACGCGTGGATCGCGGTGGTACGTGATGTTGCGTTTCTAGCGGTAGGCTTGGTCATTTTGTTCGTGCAAATGTTTAACTACTACCGACAGCTTAGCCGTCGTTCCTGGTAAACAGTGGCGAAAGGTGTAGAATAGACCGGGGAGCTAGGCGTTCCCTGTCACCAGAAATCGCCGATACGCTGGGGTCGATCTTACGAGGCGGTGTAACGAGTATCTCGTGATCCGTTTGTTGCCTATGACGCCTTGTCCTTTGGGATCAGAGGTGATAATCGCATATGACCGGAGGGTCATATGTCTATCTTCGCTGTGGGAACCGGGTGAGGCACGGAAGTGAGCAGCCTTACCACAGACTGCCGATGCTCAGAGGGTTAACGGGGTTGAGAATCCAGACGGGCAGTCACCTGCATATCACGCGCACCCACTCAAGAGGCGTCTACACCCGCCAAAATTTTAAATATGCATGATGTTTAACGAGTATGGGAGGTTTTCCTATGGTTCGATTGTTGAAAGACGAGAGTCTCACGGCATCCTGGCAAGGGTTCTTTGAAGATCAATGCAAAGCAGAGATTGAGACACTAGCGACTGAGTATCCCGAGAAACGTAGTTTGCTTCTTGATTATTGGGATGTGGATAAAGCAGATCCGAAGCTTGCTGATCTCCTGCTTCATCAGCCCTATAAATCTCTTTTTAACGCGGAGGAGGCACTCCGGCTTATTGATGTTGCTGCAGAGCAGAAACTGCAGCTTCATTTTCGTGTAAAGAATATTCCGGAGTCTCAAAAGGTGTTAATTCGGAAGATCCGGGCGAACCGGCTAGGGACATTTATCGCAGTCGAGGGTCTTGTGAAGAAAATCACGGAGGTACGGCCAAAGCTGCAGGTCGCCGCGTTCCAGTGTCAGAAGTGCGGTGCGGTGATGCGGATAGAACAGGATGAGGATATCCTCAAGGAACCGTCTGAGTGTTATGAGGATCAAGGTGGATGTGGACGGGTATCATCCTTTAAACTGTCAACGACGCTTTCGTCGTTTATTGACTCTCAGAAGATAGAGATCCAGGAGAACCCTGAGGGGTTGCGTGGTGGTGCACAGCCTGAGCGGATCAGCGTGTATCTCGAGGATGATCTTGTGGGGAATGTCGCACCAGGAGATCGTGTGATTGTGAATGGTATTCTTCATTCGATGGCTCGTCACCGGGGGACATTCCGGCTTACCTCGTTTGATAAAACAATGGATGCGGTCAGTATTGAAAGCCAGGAGTATGCGTTTGAAGAAGTTGAGGTATCTAAAGAGGATGAAAAAAAGATCCTGAAAATAAGTAAAGACCCGTTGATTTATGACAAGATGCGGCAGAGTATCGCACCGACAATCTATGGGCTTGAAATCGAAAAAGACGCTCTCGTCCTTCAACTCTTTGGAGGGATAGCCAAAGAAATGCCTGATGGGACGAGAACACGTGGAGATATCCATGCGTTACTCGTAGGAGACCCTGGTACTGCAAAATCGCAGATGTTGTCATATATGTCGAAGCTTGCCCCTCGAAGCGTGTACGCATCGGGGAAGGCATCCTCTGCGGCTGGTCTTACTGCTGCCGCGGTTCGTGACGAGTTCGGTGAAGGACAATGGACTCTTGAAGCTGGCGCGCTCGTGCTTGCTGATAAAGGTCTTGCCTGTATCGATGAAATCGACAAAATGGAGGAAACAGACCGGAGCAGTCTGCATCAGGCGATGGAGCAGCAGGAGATTTCCATCGCGAAGGCAGGGATAAACGCGACTCTGAAGTCACGCTGTGCAGTCCTAGCTGCAGCAAACCCAAAACTGGGGCGTTTTGATGAGTTTATACCGATGCATGAACAAATCAACATGCCACCCGCGTTGTTGTCGCGTTTTGACCTTATCTTTTCCATTCTTGATAAACCGAATCGGAAGACAGATACGGAGCTTGCGACGCATATCCTGCAATCCCACAAAGGAGGAGAGATCCATGAGCATCTCAATAAAACCTCTGATGAGCTGTATTCGAAGGAGCAGGAAACAAAATTCATGAAACATGTGCTGCCGGTGTTTGAACCGGAGTTTTTGCGGAAGTACGTCGCGTTTGCGAAGCGGAATGTGTTCCCGGTGATGACGGATGATGCCCTTGAGATTCTGCAGAATTACTACGTCGATTTCCGGAGCTCCTCAAAAGACTCGGTGCCGTTCACCCCACGACAGCTTGAGGCGTTTGTGCGACTTGCTGAATCAAGCGCTCGGATACGCCTGAGCCAAGAGGCAACGGTCGATGACGCGAAACGGGCGATCTCGATTATCGATCAGTATCTGCGTCGAGTCGGGACGGACCGCGAGACAGGGCGTTTTGATATTGATATCATTGCGACCGGTATTAGTCATAGTCAGCATGAGCGTATGAGGGTGATTCTTGATGTTATTCAGCGTCTCTGCACGGAATCTACTGATGACAGTGCTGCGCGAAGCGATATTATCAACGAAGCGGAGATTCAGGGAATCGAGTCGCGGAAGGTCGAGGAGGTCCTTGATCGATTGAACCGTAACGGACAGATCTATGAGCCAAGCCATGGGAAATATCGACTCGCTGGACAATGACGATGAACCCGATAATAGTTCAATCTCTTGTCACTAGTAAAAAACGATGAACAGAAGAATTTCTCTTATTTATCCTTTGGTTCTTCCTCTTGTTCTTCTTCTTTCTTTTTCTGTTTTTGTTTTTTCTTTTTAAAGGCGATTAATGTTTCCTCAACCTCAGGAAGCGGAACCATTTCCATAGAGTATGAATGGAACCAGCTAGTATAAAAACATATTTGAAACAATGCAAGAAGAAGACAATTTTTTTTATAGTTTTGGCGAGAGGAGGTTGACGACGGCTTTTTTCGCATCTGCTTTGTACGTATCACCGATCTCTGCGATGATGGCGGAGAGGAAATTTTCTTTTATTTCATTCCAGTTGAGTGTCGAGACCCCGAAATAGAGTTTCTTTGCCACGTTCGATGCCCGGTGAATATGCGGAGCCCATTTCCCTGGTCGTATATCGCAATTATCCATATGTAAAATGTAGATCTTCTGGACTCCTTTTTTTCCAATCAAGTATATTTCGAAACGTCTGTTAAAATACTTGTAGTTCAAATCTTTCTCGTGATATCGGTATTCCAACTCGAAAAACTGGTTGATCGGGATGATTCCTCGCTGCATAGTCGCCACTGTATCCACACATGGTTTTTAAGAATTTGGAAATATTCCTCTACAGAGGGTTTTATCCCATGTAGTAATCAGCTGGGTATGGCTCTGGTTTGAGGCCTTTGCGCTCACGGATCTTTTTGATCACGGGGTCTTTCAGCTGTCGCGGTAAGGGCTCAAAACCCATATTCTCAGTATTCCATAAGACTCGCCCGCCGGTTGCAGATCGTATAGCGGATGCGAACCCGAACATCTCAGCAACAGGTGCTTTTGCCTCGATTTCCACGGAGTCACCAACGGTTTTTATGTCTTTGACTTCGGAGCGTCGGGAGTTCAGTTCCCGTGACGCGTCACCCATGATTTCCTGAGGGGTGCTGATAAATACTTTCTGCATTGGCTCAAGCAGGGTAGGCTCGGAAATCGTAATAGCACCATAGATAGCGTTTCTGGCTGCTGGGATGACCTGTGCTGGTCCTCGGTGGATTGCGTCCTCATGGAGTTTTGCATCAACGAGTTTTACCAATATCCCTTGACAGGGTTCTGAGACGGTAGGTCCGCTTTTCATTACTTCGTCAAAGGCTTCCATAATCAGATCCCTTGTCTCGAAAAGATGCTGGATACCCTTGGTGGTATCGGTGATTATGTTAAGACCATGTACGCCGAACACGCCTTTGGCGGCATCTTTGTCCATCCCAAGGTCCTGTAGGATTTTTGCTGTTTCTTTCTTGTATTTCTTCACGTTCGCTGGCAATTCATTATCGTAAATCGCTTTGACGATGTTCTCCGGGAGGGGTTCTACCTCGATGTAGAACCTGTTGTGTTTGTTCGGTGATTTCCCTTCAAATTTATGGGGACTTGGTTTGCTGACAGTCTCACGATAGACCACAATGGGTTCAGAGCAGACAATTTCCATTTTATGGTCATTGCGGATACGATACTCGGTAATCTCTAGATGTAATTCTCCCATACCGGACATCAGGTTCTCCCCGGTCTCCTGGTTGATCTGCACTTGGATGCTGGGATCTGCTTTGGAGATTAATCGTAATACCTCAACGAGTTTAGGGAGGTCTTTTGTGTTTTTCGCTTCGACCGCTACGGTGACAACTGGTTCTGAGACATGAACAATCCGTTCAAACGGCTCAGCGTTAGGGTCATCGGTCACAGTACATCCGGCAATGGCATCACGGATACCTGTTGCAGCAACAATATTTCCTGCGCTTACATAGTCAATAGGGATACGATCAGGTCCTACCATGACATTGGTCTGTTGAACACGATTCTTGTTAGGCATTCCAATGACATATAACTCCTGTCCACGCTGAATCTTTCCACTGAACATCCGACCTATCGCTACCTCACCTGCGTGGGGGTCAAGGATGATCTTCGTAACCATCATCGCGAGCGGCCCGTTCTCGTTACATTCGACCATGTTTTTGCCAAGCGGACTTGTGAGATCTCCTCTCCAGATGTGTGGAATCCTATATTTCTGTGCGACATTCGGAGGTGGAAGATGATCAATAACCATGTCCAGGACAACTTCATGGATGGGGGCTCGTTTCGATAAGGATTTCTGATCATTTTCTTTACAGTAGTTATACACATCTTTGAATCCTAAGTTGGTTTTTTTCATACGGGGAACGGAGACCGCCCAGTTATGGAACGCGGAACCGAACGCGACACTACCGTCTTCGACCTTCACGTTCCATTTTCCTTTGAAGTCTTCACCGACTACTCGATCAAGGAGTTCATTGAATTTATTAATGATTTTAATGAATCGATTTTGCATCTCTTCAGGGGTGACTCGAAGCTCGTTAATGAGTCGGTCTACTTTGTTGATGAACAGGACTGGTTTGACTTTTTCACGGATCGCTTGACGTATCACCGTCTCGGTTTGTGGCATCGCGCCTTCAACAGCGCAGACTACAATGATACAGCCATCAACTGCTCGCATCGCACGGGTGACATCACCACCGAAGTCAACATGCCCTGGTGTATCAATTAAGTTAATCAAGTAATCTTGTCCTTCAACATTGTGAACCATGGATGCCGATGCTGCGTTAATCGTAATCCCTCGTGCCTGCTCTTGCTCATCGTAGTCCAGTACCAGTTGTTTTCCTGCAAGTTCCTCGCTCATCATACCGCAACCTGCAAGAAGGTTATCAGAAAACGTGGTTTTGCCATGATCAATATGAGCAGCAATCCCAATGTTTCGAATATGATCTAATTTATTCATCAGCGCTGTTGCTTTCTGAATATTATCTTCTTTTCGCCCCATATGTTATACACCTTCAAAAATCCATATCAATTTTTTTATCGTGCTGCTTTGGCGACCCGCTCAAGATCATTTTTCTTTGCAACTGCAAAAGATGCAGGATCATTCTTGCTAGCCT
>DATMXJ010000269.1:0-5210 GCA_035561675.1 Thermoplasmatota archaeon | reverse complement strand
CTAATATATTAAAGGAGGCAAAAGAAAAAATGAAAAGAAAAAATATCTTAAAGGCAGCTTTAGTTCTAAGCATCGCCCTTGCAATGATAATGCCTGCATCGGCAATATTTACAGACAAACAACCAACCAATTCAAAACTTGGTACAACTTATTCGACACAAACCCAACAAATATCAAAACCAAAAGCCATTGGTTCTTATGATGACATTCTCAGCGAAGGTTTTGAAACAGCATGGGTCGCTGATAGTGACGGGGATCTTGCACCACCTGGTTGGGAAGTTCATCAGACATGTACGAGTGGAACAGATCCTTTCCAGGGATATTGGCATCGAACTGGTACCATTCCATTCTCATCAGGTTCAGTATCACCACATGGCGGGTCTTGGCAAGCATTCGTCCAATGGAGTTACGATCATCAAGATGAATGGCTCGTAACACCACTGCTACCACTGGGGGCCGGCTCCAATTTGGAATTCTGGATCTATGGCCATTACGGTTCGGTTAATCTCGATCATTACTATGTGAAGCTTTCGCCATCGGGAGGTTTTAACCCATCTGATTTCACCGTGGTACTTTGGGATGCAACTGCACTGCCTGCTGGGGATAATTTTTATGATACCCCGGTTGAAATCGACCTTTCTGCATATGACGGACAGAACGTCCGCCTTGCATGGAATTTTGTTGATGGCGATGGTGCAGGTCTTTGGTATGCAACTGTTATCGATGATGTTCTTGTTACTTCTGGCGGCGGCGGAGGAGATACCACTCCACCGGTGACGACCTACAACATCACCGGGACAAACCCAGTCACCATCACGTTAACAGCCACCGATGACGACTCCGGTGTCAACCACACCTATTACAAAATCGACGCTGGCACCTATGCAGAATACACCGCACCTGTTCAAGTCACTGAAGCTGGCGATCACATCGTCTATTTCTACTCCGTTGATAAAGCAGGTAACACAGAGACAGAGAAAAGCAAAGCCTTCACCGTCGAAGCACCACCGATCACGATAACGATTAAAGGCGGGTTTGGCGTCTCAGTAACGATTAAAAACACCGGGGCTTCTGATCTGACCGACATCGACTGGACCATTGACCTTGATGGGAAACTCATCTTCGTCGGAAAAAACAGATCAAATACGATTGACGCCCTTGCAGCCGGAGCTGAAGTCACCGTGAAAGACTTCGTAATCGGTTTTGGTAAAACCGGCATCGCAGCCACAGCAGGAACTGCTACGGCGAGCGCATCAGGCACAGCCCTGTTGTTCTTCGTCATCGGAGTCGCATAGACTCCCCCCCTCTTTTTCTTTTTTTAATCTTATCTTTTTAAAAAAAAGTATGAATACTGCTTCTGTTCTATAACCTTCTGAGAGACAGATGATCGGATGATTCGTTTTTTCTAGAGTTTTAATCTGACCATCCTGGTGTTATCTGAGCAGCAATCTGTATTTTCGTAAGATCCAGATTTACGTTTGTCAAGGGAGGAGAATTAAAGGTTACTGTCACTTGATTCGATGTTTTTGTCATGGTGTAATCAGTGTTTTTTACAAGATTTGCATCAGATAACGTTGAATTTAAAAAATTATACCAGATGGATGAAAATGGTGTGATGATCGCTAAGGTTTTAATTGAGGTGATAGTCGTGTTCGTTGCGCTGATATATTGTGTGCGTACCGGATAGGTTCCGTAGCCGCTGATGGATGTTTTTTCATCGTTAGGGACAAGATCGATACAGGTCAATGAGAGGTTTACTTGGCGTGTGGAAGCGTTATAACGGGCTGAGAACTCCGGTTTGATGACAAAGACTGCTCCTTCGGTTTGATTGAGCACTACTCCCCCCACCTCATAGTTATAGACTTGATTGAGGAAATACGCATTTTCCGATGTATAGCGAAGGATCCCGAAATTATCCTCATAGGTATCCCCTGCGGTCCGTACGATTCTATGAGCCCAACCATTAGAGATCAATGCGAGCCGACCAAATGCTTTATTTGACATGAAAAATCCCAGCTCTCGACTGCCTAAGGTGATTGAGGAGGATACTGGTATGTTTTCCTTAAGAGCTATTTGCGTGTCAACCGTAAATTTGAGTTGTGAAAACTGATCTGACACGACACCCATATGTTCGGCCTCTCGTGATTCCATCCACTTTGGAATATAGATCGTTTGGATAATTGAAATCACTGCTAGAACAAGTCCGACAATCATGACTGCGACAACGATACCAGCAACTGCTTCATTCTTTTTTCTGATGCTTTTTATTATTTTTCGCATAGGTTTCACGCTATCAATTTTATTTTTTTTTATGATGGACGATTGTAATTGTAATTTTGAGTTATTTTTGCTTGAGACAGTATCGCAGCATACAAGGAGAATTCATCACAGTAGCTGTTGTACGGTCCGAAATAGAGTTTATTTGTTGTGATTTTTATTGGTTTTGAACCAAGTGCTCGTGAACCGATGAGGTTGGTATTTAGATACAGGTTCATCGTGGTTCTATCATAAGTGCTTACAATGTAGTTCCAGTTGCTTGAGAGGTCTCCTGAAAGTGTATATTGATTGTTATTCGAATCGGTGAATGTGACAAAAACCTTTGTTTTATTTGCTTTAATGGTATAGGAATCTTGTTTTGAAAAAATCGTTTGGTTTGTTCCCGTGAGAGGAATGCGAACTACGCATTGATATAAATCATAATTTTTACCGCCGTAGATAGCGATGTAACAGTCATTGACGAACGGTATGATTTTCATATCATAGCTGGTTATTCTGGGGCTTGTTGAAATTTGTACGGAACCATCGACCGCATCAATGATATCGCCATTTTCACCAATCCGCAAGGTGGTGATATAGCTATTGTACACATAATTATTCCATGGGTCGGGGAGGTCCTTTGAGATGATGGCATAGACACGGTTATCTACATGAAATATTTCTGGTTGGTGAGCCATATAATTGTCAGTGTAATACCTTCTGATAAATTCTAGGTAGTCAATCCAAGTTTTACTGATAATACCATTGCTCGCTATTTTTACGGTTGTGACATAAGCAATATATCGCCCCGCACCACCATCATAGGTAGAAAATACACAGGCAAAAGTGGTTGAATTCACTTTTATGATAGTTGGATGATAGCATGAAGTCGCAAATTGCCAGAGATCGATAACACTTTTTTTTATCGTCCCATTGTTGCCATAGATTTTCAGAGTGGCTAACCGTCCGTAGGTACTCGATGTCAGAGAGTCTCGGTACATCAGGGCATATATGTCTCCGCTGACCTGAGTCATGGATGGTTCTCGGCAGCGACCAGACTCGAAGATATATGAGTCTTGGACACCAAAAATGTGTCCGTTGTCACCAATTTTTATCGTTGTTATTTTTCCCTGTGATGTGCTATAGAGTTGATAGGCAACCGCATAAAAACCGTTTGTTTTGTTGATTGGGGTAAACAAGATAGGGTTGTTCATGACGTTGTTATCAAAGGTATATCGCTCAATGAGCGAAATACGTCCTGTTGCGTTTATTCTTATTGTGACAATTCTCCCATGATGATACATAGGGACGGTCATATAATGACAATAAGCTATCGCATAGACATCATTCTTAATAGGGATAATAGTTGGTGCATAAGATGCATTAAATGTCCCGTTCGAAGAGGTATAACCTCGCTCGATAATCATCGAATCAGTAAACGTTTGTGCTATGGTTTTTGACGAAGTGTTCACTTTTACAGTTTTTACTATCAGTTGGGCATTGATACCTCTATAAACATCCACAACATATTGATTGTCTGAAGTGAGAACCTCATCTTCCACATAGCATTTCAGACCACCGATTCCCACCATGTCAAGAATGGGATTATTATGGATATGTCCATCGTTTCCAATCTCTATTGCCTTAATGATACCATCATTGGATTCACTTCGGTAGACAATTCCGTACAGCTCATTTGCTATAGGGATGAAATATGACTGGGAGCATGTGAATGGTTCGAAGGTCACATCCTTCTTAGATATCCCTACAATATTTCCATTGTGTTGAATCATGACGGTGACTATTTTTCCCCAGAGATTCGCAGTAGTGGAGTCGACACTGTAGGAGATGCCATAGAAGTCATTCATTCCAAATAAAGGGAGAATGTGCGGAGAACGAACAGTCATATTCGCAATAAAATCAATTGATTGTTGACTGATAGCACCCGCTAGTGGTGGTATTGTCCGACTTAATGTGATTGAACCATCAGGAAGTATTTCAATCGTTTTTAATATGCAAGATTGTCTTACAATCGGCCCTGCATACACAATAGCATAGACATCGTCATGGACATGGGTAATCTCCGGACTCCCACCATCGTCATCATCATACCACACATGATATGATATATCAGATAAGAGCCCACCATTGGTTATTTTTACGGTACGAATTCCACCATCATCCCCGATGCAATTATACACGATGACGTACTTATCAAAACTATCAACAATCTTGATGATTTCCGGTTCTATCATGATATCCCCAAAAAGTAATCTTTTATTAACAGGAGAGATTACTCCAGCAAAGGAGATATCCAAGGAGATTAATACTCCGTTATTAACTGCAGTGATTGAATAGACTATGGCATAGGTATTAAAGTCTATTTTTATAATGTCTGGGCTTGCTGAAATATTAGTATCAAGAACACGGGTGCCAATAGGAATTTTATTGATATGTCCATCATCAAAAATTTGTACTGTCTTTATGTATAATTGGTTTCCAGAGCCTGGTCTGGTATATACTATTGCATAAATTCCATTGATTCCGCTTACTTGGATAATTTTTGGATTTTTACAGGAGGAATCAAAATTAAAAAAATCCAAAATACAAGAAGATGTCGATACATTTTGATAAATAATTCCCGTATCACTTATATTTATAGTGCTCAGAAAACCATAGGAGTTTTCATTTGTTGAGACAAGAGCGAAGATGTCTCCATTGACATGGAGAAGACAAGGATCAACACATCCTAAAGTATAGTTACCGAATTGTGATAACGATAATTGAAGAGGGAGCCCAACAAGCCCATCACTGTATCCTGAACGATTAACCCATGCTTCAAGGGTGCATTCATTGGTGACGCTGATCGTGTTTGAATTCGCTACCTCAACAGCGTCATCGATTCCATCCGTATACAAATTCTTTACTGAATAACTCAATTCTGCATCTATTCT
>DATMXJ010000268.1:0-4156 GCA_035561675.1 Thermoplasmatota archaeon | reverse complement strand
GCTTTGTTATTTGAAAAACTACAAGTAACATCCCCAGACCTATCTAAATATACGTTCAACAACATCGATATGGCAAACAACCTTGGGGAAAAGCAGCTAGCCAACGATTTAATAAAAATTTATAACAAGTTGCAATCATAAAAATGTGAGAAATACATCGGTAAAATTCCTCTTTATGAAAACCCCGATAAAAAATGATATAGTAGAACATCATTCGTACCAGAGAGAAACAATGAGATTCATCGACACAACAACCCTTGAGATCAACAGAGAACCCTCAGATCTCGACCGATTAGCACTTGATTTTACCACCGTTCTTGAGAAACACACCCTCTATGTGATTGTCAGCGGGTACGTCTCTATTCTTCTAGGAAGAGCGCGCGCAAGTGAGGATATCGACATCATCATCCCAAAGATCCCATCCCCTACATTAAAAAAATTAGTACACGACCTAAAAGAGAAAGGATTCTATTCCATTAATGAAGAAAAAGGCAGCGACATCTATGCATGTCTCACCGAAGGTCGCACAGTCAGATTCGCAAAACAAAAAATCATGATCCCCAACATCGAGCTGAAATCGGCAAAAAACCGCATCCAGGGTCTTGCATTGCAAAAGACAATCACCGTCATACTTCCACAAGGGACCCTACATATCTCGAATCTCGAACTGCAGATCGCATTCAAAGAAAAGGTCCTAAGATCACCAAAAGACAGAGAAGACGCACGCCACATCCAAAAAGTAGCAGAAGGGCATTTAGATAAAAAACTGCTTAAACACTACAAGGAGATGCTCCGTGACGTTCACTAAGGAAAACCAAAAAGAACGAAATCGTTTCATCGACCAATGGGCAGACTACGTCCGGACCCATAGCGACCAAGACTGGTCTCGACAACAAAACGTCATCATCAACTCCTGTCTTCGCACCGCTTCCATGACAAAGGAACAGTACCTCGCGATGAAACACATCGAAGGAGAGATGAAACAGGGAAAAAACGTAAAGAAACTCACTCAAAAAGAAGCAGTGAAGTATCTAAAAAACCTCTGAACGCAAACATCCTTCAGTTTCTTATCTTCTCTTTAAGAAGACGATAAAAACCAAATGTAAACAACACAACGGAAACGACGATGGATACTAAACCGAATCTCATCGTATCATCTTTTTAAGTCAGGGAGATTTTTCGTACCATCGTAAAGGCTTTTTAAAAAAGCTTATCCTTATGAACTCCAAAAACAATGTCGAATCCATGGATGAACAGGTATGCGCTCTCGTTACGTACGAAAACCAGCATTGCGTCGCGTCGTAACCCTTCTTGATGTTACGAAATGCAGGGTTCAACGTCTTCTCAGACATGTCTGGACAGACCTTTCTGCCTGGTCACTTGTCCTTACCAACATGGTTACCATATCGGCTGCATTCCTCGAGCAGTGGTCGTTCTCCACGATCATCTGGGTGTACTGGTGTCAAATCCTCATCATTGGCATCTTTGCGTTCTTGCGTACCATCGCGCTTACAGATCTGTCCTTGACGGGAGTCGAACGGATTCGTCTTCGATTCACTCTAAAGGGGAAGCTACGGACAGGGACTATTTTCCTTGCCCACTTCACGGTCGTCCAGTTGTGCCTGACCTTCGTGCTTTGGCTGGTCATTGGGCCGGTAACCAACGTCAATGGAACTATTCTGCTGTTCACCTCCCTGCTGTTCTTCACCAATCATCTGTTTTCCTACATCTACAATAAAAAGAGAGAACGGGTGGTCCACAAGAATCTCGGATTCGCTATTCTCCGACCATATCTCAGGATGCTGCCTCTCTTCGTCGCATTTCTGTTCGCTGGCATCATCATTGCCTCATTGTATCTTAGCCGTGATGCACAGCTGGAACCGGTCGGATACCTCGTGCTCTTCGTGCTGAAAACCAGCGCGGACGTCATCGCACATAGCTTAGAACACTCCCCGCCGACGCGATGGAAAATCAGGAAATTTTTTTAGTCCAGGAGCATTTCTTATGATTGTACATTTTGCATTCTTGGATAAACAGGTAATTTGTTTTTGACATAGGAGGAATAAACACATAAAAAAACAGTATTTTGCTATGAAAATTTAAATACTATGTCAGGTATAGTATAGTTGGGGAAAAACCTTATGATGAAGAGTAAAATCATTTGTCTTGTTGTATGTATGCTTATGATCGTGACTGTCTTCCCTGTCGTTGGTCTTTCAATCCAAACAGGAGAAACAAAGAATTTTAATATCACGCAACCACGAATTCAACCACCCGGTCCAGCGTATGTTCCAACACCATCACTTAGCACAATAACAGACGCACCAATCATTCGTGAGCATCCTGAAAAAACAACGGCGACCATGGATGATCTCGTCATCAGCATCATCCAGCAGGTTGACGAATCTATTTTCTTAAGTTATGAGGAAAATCTCACTGCCAACGGACCACGGCCGACAGAAAGTCCTTCCTGTATCGCAGCAGCCGAGTACATGTACGACCAATTCCAAAGCTTTGGTCTTGCAGTCCGGTATCACCACTGGAGCAATGGAGGGTACATATCAGATAATGTCGAAGCGACACTGAATGGAACAGATGAAACAAGCGATGAAATCTACATCATCTGTGCCCATTATGACACGGTCTCTGCGGGTCCAGGGGCTGATGATGACACCTCAGGGACAGCTGCGGTACTGATCGCAGCATCGATCATGAGCCAATATCAATTCAACCATACCATCAAGTTCGTGGCATTCTCCGGAGAAGAACAAGGAATGCTAGGAAGTGAAGTATACGCTTCGGAGGCAGCTGATCAAGGATGGAATATCATTGGCGTGTTGAACTGCGACATGATCAGTTATGCAGCTACTACCAATGATGGGAACAACCTTATCGTGTTCGAAGATACCGCCTCAGACTGGCTCTACACCTATACGGTAGCCATCAACAATGAATATAACGAATATATTCAACTCACACTAGAGTATGGCGGAGATACCTGGGGGAGCGATCATTGGTATTTCTGGCAAAATGGGTATTCCGCATTGTTCTACTTTGAATACAACGAGACTCCCTATTACCATACCGCTCAAGACACAATGGCACACATCAACGCGACCTATGCAGTAAAAAACATGCGACTTATATTCGCAACTCTGGCAGAACTCGCTCATGGAGAACCACTCAGCAATCCTCCGGCGACACCAATGCTCACCGGTCCAGATTCCGGGCTCACCAATGAAATATACACCTTCAACGCTGTCACCACCGACCCCGACGGAGATTATATTTACTATCTGTTCAACTGGGGCGATGGCAACAATTCAGGATGGCTTGGACCGTTTACCTCCGGCACTCCCGCGAATGGTTCGTATATTTGGAACACTCCCGGGTCTTACGATATTACAGTGAAAGCAAAAGACGAAAATGGTATCGAGAGTGGAATGTCACCAGCACACACCATCATAATTAATCCCGCAATCCAGATTGAAACAATCACTGGTGGATTATTTAAAGTGAAAGTTGTCCTAAAGAACAACGGAGCATCTACAGCAACGAACGTCCCCTGGTGGATCAATCTCTCAGGAGGCATCCTCCTACTTGGAAAAACAACGAAAGGAACCATTCCTGAAATCGCTGCCGGTGACTCAGTAACAATTTCCTCGAAAATGATCGTTGGTTTCGGCAAAACAGTCATAACCGTCACTGCAGACACAGCTACAACATCACAGAGTGCAACAGTGCTCTTATTCTTCATCAAAACACCGTAGCATACAATAGCAGCAAGAGAAACCTAGAGGGGAAACAACTCCCCCTTCGTATCTTTCTCATTTGATTCCTAGCCAAAGACTCTTCATTGCAGGATTAAAATATCCAGTTCATCTATGTTAATTAATTGAATATCTCTATTATGATCCTTTGATTTGTCTGATTTTTTCAATCGCGATTCTCCGTAGTTTTTCAACGCCAGCATCATTCAGTTTCCGCAGAGGTTCTAGTGCTTGAGGATCGCCAATTTCGCCAAGAGCATAGATTACATTTGCAACGACATTACCATCTCCGTCTTGCAGAGCATCTATCAATGCGTTTACCGCTCTCTTTTCTTTCTTGATCCCTAAAAAAAATGCAGCATGAAATCTATTAATAGCATTAGGAC
>DATMXJ010000267.1:0-8431 GCA_035561675.1 Thermoplasmatota archaeon | reverse complement strand
ACCTTATCCTTAGGAGACGGTATCTCTACCTGCGACTCGGGATGCGCAACATTCGGATCGATACGTATTTCTTTGGTGCGCTGCTTGGCCCAATCCTGATTGTGCTGTTCGGCATCCTCAACCTCCCCCAGATCCTCACAGGCCTTGGTGGTGTAGGAAGCCTGAACCCTTTTGGAATTTTAGTTTTGTTTCTCTCCATGGTCTTTATGAGCATCTTTTTAGACATCACTGGATTCTTCGAATACTGCGCGCGAGTTGCCTTGAAATATGCGAGTGGAAACGGACGACGTCTCTTTTTCTCTTTATATCTGACGGTCTCCATCCTAACCATTTTCACCTCTAACGACATCATTATCCTAACATTCACACCATTCATTTATTACTTTTCAAAAAACGCAGGAATCGACCCCAAACCCTACCTCATCGCAGAATTTTTCGCAGCTAACACCTGGAGTATGATGCTGTATATCGGAAATCCGACCAACATCGTGCTTGCTGCAGCGTTTAATCTCCGATTCGATGAGTACACCAAATGGATGCTACTCCCTTCGTTAGCAGCCGGTTTTTTAAACATGATCATTCTTTATGTTATTTTCAAGAAAAAAATAAATCAACCTCTCAAGCAGACAGAGACAATAAAACCACGATCAGCGATCACAGATCCGACAAGCACAATCCTCGGACTCTCCATGCTTTCTGGCTGCATTGTTTGTCTTGCAATCGCCCCCTACATCGGCGTAGAAATGTGGATCATTTCTTTAGTATTCGGACTTGCACTCTTACTACTCCTCCTCCTGCGAGATACCCTGGTCGCCATCACAAAAGAACATATAGAAAAAAAACATTTCACGGTCAAGACAACCATAAAAAAAATGCCGCTGAGCATCATCCCCTTCATCCTTTCCTTGTTCATCACTGTAGAAGCGCTCAGGATATACGGAATCACAAAAGACATCGGTATTTTTTTTGACAACCTCAGTGGAGCGTCGACGACCGCGACGACCTTCATCTATGGAATCTCCAGTGCATTTACAGCAAATATCCTGAACAACATCCCAATGACGGTAGCATATGTCCCTATCATCCAGACTGCCACCCACACAAACATCCTTCCAGCAGTCCTTGCAACCACTATTGGTTCTAACCTCGGGGCAAACATCACACCGATCGGTGCACTCGCCGGCATCATGTGGATGAGCATCTTACGTGATAAAGAAGTCAAACTCACCTTCAAAGAATTTGTCACCTACGGGCTGCTTGTAACTCCAGTCACCTTGCTTGCCTGCTTAGGGATTCTTGCTGCGGAGTTTCTGTTCTTTTTATAAAAAGGAAAACGAACCTAAAACCATATACCACAGAAGAAGATTACCCTGCCGACCATGGAACCAATACTACAAGTCCATAACCTGAGCAAATCCATCGCTGGAAAACAACTTTTTGAAAACACATCGTTTGAGATTTACCCGGAGGACTGCATCGGACTCCTCGGGCCAAACGGGTGTGGAAAAACAACCCTGTTCAACATACTCCTTGGAAACGAACAACCAAATAGTGGTGATGTACAAAAAAAAGATGGACTGAAAATCCGCTCTCTCGAACAAGATCCGATGCATCGATCTGACACCACCTTAAATGACTACTTTACAAGGACTGCACAAACAGAGAACATCCAACTACAAATCAAAAACTTAGAACAACAATTGGAAGATCCTGCCATCTATGAATCAAATCGTCATCAAGAAATTCTTGATAAGCTCAGAGCGTTACAGACGCAGACGACCAAGACAAGCGGGGGCGCCCAACTCGAAGCAGCACGAGAACGTCTCAAAGAACTGGGTCTTACTGGAATCACCTTAGACATGCAAATGAAAAACTTCTCTGGAGGAGAACGGCAGAAAATCGCGATCGCCTCAATCCTCACACAACCACAAAACTGCGACCTGTTCCTTTTTGATGAACCGACCAACCACCTGGACATTGAAACGATTGAATGGCTTGAGCAGAAAATCGCTGACATC
Source organism: Thermoplasmatota archaeon (assembly GCA_035561675.1). Taxonomy (GTDB): domain Archaea; phylum Thermoplasmatota; class E2; order DHVEG-1; family DHVEG-1; genus SM1-50. The sequence continues at coordinate 6,413 of DATMXJ010000267.1, read as the reverse complement.
CCAAGCGCTGTCGTAATCATATCTCATGACCGCTACCTTTTAAGTGATTTAGTCGACAGGGTCTTTGAATTTCATGGTTCACACCTTGAACTGTATGATGCATCCTATGAAGAATACGAAGAACAAAAAGAGATCAGGGAGCACATCAAGAAGCAGGAATATCAGAGAGCGGCCATTGAAATGAAACGCCAGCTAGCCGCGATTAAAAAAATCACCAGAAGAAACCGCTATAATATACAAATCAACAGTCGCATGAAACAAATCGAGAAACTCAAACATGTGGAAAATCCAATCCTGAAAAATTATCTCCTCAGATTCCATTTTAAAACCGTTTTGAAATCAGGGAAAAACATCGCAGATGGTGTTGGTCTTTCAAAGTATTTCGGGGAGAAAAGGATCCTCTCAAACGCGAACTTTGAGATTTTTGCTGGGCAAAAAATCGGACTTCTCGGTCCAAACGGATGCGGGAAAACGACCTTCCTAAAAATGCTGACAAAAGAGGAACCCTATAGCCAAGGAAAACTGACGCTGAGTCAAGGTGCAAAATGGGGGTACTTCGACCAAGGACACCTGTCACTAAATTTAGAGAACACTCTTCTAGACGAAATCCTCAGAGGCCATATCGATTTATCGGAGGAAGACGCAAAAGCGCTCCTTGGCCAGTTCAATTTCAAAGGAACGACAATCCATAATAAAGTCGGTCAACTCTCCGGAGGGGAACGTGCTCGTCTTGCTTTCCTCCGATTAATCATGGAGCCGTACAATCTCCTGCTGTTAGACGAGCCGACAAACCATATGGATATTGAATCAAAAACAGCGATCGAAACTGCCCTCAACACGTTTACAGGGACCGTTATCGTCGTCTCCCATGATCGAAAGTTCCTTGATACCGTAACTGACACGATTTTTTTCATGACCGATGCAGATATTAAAATCTATTCAGGTAATTATTCTATGTTTCGTCAACAACGACTCAAAGAGCTTACTGAGTACACCGACAAGGACCTTGCGTATCTCTCCTCAGGACTTACCAAATATGTTGTAACGAAAGGATTCACCATCTGGACCATTAAAAAGAAGCATACAGTTGGTGAGGAGATTCTGATCGGGGACCACAACCGCAACATATATGATTGGGCAATCAAAGGCGGACTTCTAAAAGAAGCGTAAAATTGAGAAATTTGTTTTTCATAAATATAGAAATATCTAAATATTATAATACAAAAAAAAGATTTATATAGGATTGACGTATTATACCCTTCGTTCAAAGGGGAACAAAAGACCCCGATGAACGCAGTTGTCTGGGAGGACAATGCCGAAGCAAATGTCTGAAAAGACCTTCAGCAATCTTCTTGACTACTACATCGCTTGCCTCGAACAAGAAGACCTGCTGTCCGTCACCTTCAACGTCTCCTCGGAAAATATCTTGTTCTTGTCCACCCTCTTCCAAACGGAAGTGTTGTTTCACACCAACAACAAGCAGGTGGAAATCAAGAACACAGAAGGTGCTAAAAAGTTTTTTCAGACCTCCTTGCTTCGGCAGAAAAATAAAACACTGTTCTATGGGTACCCAGTCGTGATTGGGCCTCAAGGAACCATAAGCCCTCTGTTTTTCACCGAACTCCACTATGAACAAAAAGAAGATATACTAATCATCACTCACGACACAAACGAGTACAAACTCAATCATCATATCCTTTCAAAACAAAATTTTTCGGCAGAAGAAATCAAAAACATTCGACATGAAATCGAAGGGGACACCTTTTTTACTGCACTTGAATCAATCTGTAAAATGCTTCAGTTTCCATACACCGAATGTACAACCATTCTCGACTCGAAACCCTTCAAACGTACGATCGTTCAAAAACTCCTCAATAAAGCGATCCTGTACTTCGGAGAACGATCCGATATCACCTACAATCTGATCACAGAACTCATGCAGTTAAAGAAAAAACCACTCGACGAACTAGCGTCTTCCGCACTGCTGCTTTTACTTACCGGCGACTATCAACCTGAAAAAACGAACCAAGATGATAAACCCTTTTTAGAGATCTTCTCACTCAATCCCGCTCAAAAAAATGCAATACAAAAATCCTTGCATAATCCGTTAACGGTCATCACCGGACCACCAGGGACCGGAAAATCCCAGGTTGTGCTCAACATCATCGCTAACGCCGTTTATCACAATAAAACCGTGCTCTTTGCCAGTAAAAACAACAAAGCAGTTGATGTCGTCATCGAAAAATTAAACGCGATATTACCCTACAAACTCCTCGTCCGGATGGGGCATCAAGCGCATAGAAGAAACGCGAGAGCAGGACTCGAACATCTCATAAAACAACCCATTCAGAAGATTCCATTACAAGAAAAAACCTTCAGCGAATTATGGACGGTCATCGATCAAATTGAATGTATTCAAGATCAAATTTTTAGCCTCACCAGCCTCAACGAATCGTTGGAGAAAACACAGACGGCTCTTGATTTCGTCCAGGAACAACATCCAAATGCCCTGACCGTTCAAGAACAACATTCGCATCTCGATATGATCGACCCGTTGATTCTCCAAGATGACCTTCGAAAATATTTTAGTACTCATAGTATTTTAAAACAATTGAACCCGAAACGATACCAACGAAAGCAAGATCAATGCTTTAGAAAGCATTACGAACGTCTTCCACCCGGCCTCCAGATTCATCTACAGAATACGATAACGAATAATCAAACAACGAAAGAAGCCGCATTACAATGGATTCTGACATGGAAAAAGGAAGAATTAATCCTCGATGAGATTCAACGTATAAAAAAAACATTATTCACTATACCTCCGTTCGCTGAATTGAAAAACAAACAAGCGACGTTGCAGAAGAAATACATCACGCTCTCACAAACATTATTACAGCACCATTGGATAAACAAATTCGTAGACGCACAAGAGAATGACGCACGACATATTCAGACGTATTTTTCATCATCTGAACAACTTGAATCGTGGGGAGGAGATGAGGTTGTGTTTCGGCAGCTTCATAATCAACGAGTACAGGCATTGCAGAAAATCCTTAGATTCTTACCAGTGTGGGTCGTTACCAATCTCTCCGCGAAACAAAGCTTCCCCCTTAAAAATAATATCTTTAATCTCTTGATAATCGATGAAGCATCCCAATGTGATATCGCCTCAGCATTGCCACTTTTCTACCGCGCAAATCACATCGTCATTATTGGAGACCCCTATCAACTCAAACACATATCATTGCTCACAGAAACCCAAGATCGGTCACTTGCAACAACACATCATATCAGCGAAGAACTCTACACCAATGTTTCGTACACAAAACATTCTCTTTATGATTTCGCCGAACAGATCATCCACCAACACAGTGAACAACCCTTATTATTGAATGAACATTACCGATGCCATCCAGACATCATTTCGTTTTCTAACGAGTATTATTATGGACGAAAACTTACCATAGCAACCGATGAAACAAAACTACTGCACCATTCCTCGTTCCACAAAAGGATCCTTTGGCATCATGTCAAAGGAAAAACCATTCACACGAAAAGCCCTTATAATGAAGAAGAAGCAGAAAGGGTCGTGGAAGAAATACTAAAAATCCTTGAGATTGTTTCTTCCGCACATGCTTCGATAGGGGTTGTTACTCTTTTTCGAGCACAGACCGAGATGATAACCGAAAAACTCAAAAAATTCCAAGATATCTTTGAAACAGACATCACCATCGGCACAGCTCATCGATTCCAAGGAGACGAAAAAGATATCATTGTTTTTTCACCAGCGGTTTCTGAAGGAATAAAACCAGGTACCCTCCACTGGATACAGACGACAAGTCAATTGTTAAACGTTGCTGTCACACGAGCACGAAGTTTATTCATTATCATTGGCGATCAAGAAATCTGTCGGCACACAACAGGTCCCCTTCGAAATCTCTATGATTACGTAGAAAGCATAAGCGCACAATCGTTTACAACGAACTCCCCAACAAAGCAGATTTTTTACAATGAGGCAAAACAAAATGGCATTCCGATTATACCCAATTATTTGATAAAAGGAAATACCCCATATCAACTTGATTTCGCGTTCTTCGTGAACGGAAATCGATATGCCATCGAAATACAAAGTAAACAAACCAAAATAAACAGGCAGCAATTACTGGTAGACGGATGGAAAATCAGACGGTTCTCAGAACAAAATATCAGACACAACCTTTCTGAGACGATTGAAGAACTCAAACGCTTATGCTAATCTAAGAACCATAAAATTTTCAATCAATATTTATATACCATGACCGATATACAATTAGTAATAAAGGGGAAAAATCATGGTTGTGTTACGTCAAGTAAAAAAAATATCAGTTCTTGTTATCTGTGGATTGTTTCTTGGAGCAGGCCTTCTCCCGATCATGAACGGCGCTCAAACGACTGAGAATAAAACCCATGAAATAACCATGGATATCGCTACAAGAGTCGCTACCGCAAAATTACAAGAACTTAACAAAAGAGATATCTCGATAACGGAAAAAACACAAATAACCAATGAAGAAGGAGAACCATTATTCTATGTGTTCAATCTAAACCCTCCAGGGTACCTCATCATTACAGGATCGTACGATCTTCCCCCCGTCATCGCGTACTCATTTACCAGCAATTTCCAAGCGAACGCAAAGGATGGTCCTCTTTTCGATTTGCTGTATGCTGATCTAACGCTCCGTCTAAAATATATTCAATATATACCTGGAAGAACACTTGAAGAGCGTCACCTTCAATGGGATACATATTCCAAAGGAATTCCTCTTTCGAATGGGAGATTTGAACAATGGCCTCCAGAGGGATCGACCCCGACCGGAGGATGGCTGTTGACCAATTGGCACCAGAATGCTCCCTACAATAATTTTTGTCCACTTGATCTTGCTAATGGTGGCGCACGAAGTGCAGCTGGATGTCCTGCGGTGACGATAGCCCAGATATTAAACTATCATAATACAACGATGAATGTTGTTTTTAATGATAGTGATGACTATTATCACAACTATGGGGGGAACCAGTTTTGGATTGATAATAATTATGTAACATATGGTTTCAAATCATTTCCTCAACTAAACACCTATCTTTTTACACTTCAATCACATTACGAGAGTCAGACACCTCCGACAAACGATGACAAGGCAGCAATCACCTTTGCCTGCGGGGTCGCTGCGACCCAAGTCTACGGAGCGAGTGGCTCAGGGACGTTTGGTGTGAACCAGGCGTACGAGGCGTATCAGAGGTTCAATTGCACGACCATTTCCTTACTTGACGAGGATGATCCAGATTTGTATAATCGATTATCTAGCAACATGAAGGATGCGCTCCCAGCTCATCTTGCGGTAGTAAACGAGGGATGGACGGTTGGCCATAACCTCGTCGTCGATGGATACAACACGGACAATTACTTCCATGTGAACTTCGGATGGGGCGGATCCTATAACGGATGGTATCTTATCCCCGAGGAGCTTCCGTATGATTTAACGGTGATCGAAGGAGTCATCGTTGACATCCTCAAGAACACGGCTGTACCTGATCTTAGTTGTGAGGGGACTCTAGAGTGGAACAATGTGACACCAAATGAAACGGTCACGAGCAGCTTCACGGTCAGCAACATCGGTGAAGATGGCTCAAACCTTGATTGGAACATCACCGAATGGCCAAGCTGGGGAGAATGGGCCTTTACACCCTCAAGTGGAAATAATCAACAACCTGATGACGGACCAACCGCTGTAACCGTCAATGTCGTCGTACCTGACCAAGAGAATCATCTTTTCACGGGGGAAGTAAAAATCGAAAACCTAGAAAACAGTAGTGATTATTCCACCATATCCGTCTCATTACAAACAGGGTACAAAATCCATGAAAAATTATTCTGCAATGGTTCTCTTACCTGGTCCGATGTCAAACCAAAGTCGACGATCACTGGAAGTTTCACCATCGAGAATGTTGGTGCAGCATTCACCAATCTGAGCTGGGAGGTCACCGAGTGGCCGGACTGGGGCACCTGGACTTTGACTCCGTCAGAGGGAGATCATCTGACACCCGAGGATGGACCGGTCACCATTAATGTGTCAGTCGTCGCACCTCTCAAAAGAAACATCGAGTTCAGCGGTCAGATAAAGATAGTCAACAGCGAAAATAGCAGTGATTTCGACACAATCCCTGTGACCCTTGCAACACCATACCAGTTCCATCTGACTATTTTAGATATTCTTCAGACGCTTTTGGAACGATACCCGCACGCTTTCCCGTTGCTGCGCCTTCTCATCAACAGCTAACTCATTCAAATGTACAAACGAAGATCACCATTCATCGTTACAGTCAACAAGAATATGTGACATCCTCCCCGGCATAAATGCCGGGGCTTCCGATGG
>DATMXJ010000266.1:0-6146 GCA_035561675.1 Thermoplasmatota archaeon | reverse complement strand
TATTTAGAGTGGTCAATATTTTGTCATAAGATAAAAAATGATAAGGATTCTACAATTTTATGTGATATCCTGAAATGATACTGTTTTATCTGACGGAACCTCTATTAATAATCTTCTTATAAGAGAACATTGTTATAAAATATGATAATGGGGGAAAGCAAGATGGATAAGAAACCTCTGATAGTGGTAAGTATCTGTGCTGTGGTTCTTCTTGTTCTGGGTTCGTTGAGTAACGTGGTTGGGTATCAAACATCTCATGTATCTAATAATGTTGAAATAGATGTTACACTCAATTCAGAAATAAATCAATTATCCGATCCAGAGTGTGATTGTGAAAAGAATGAACCACCAACTCGACCAATATTGTGTGGTCTTTTATCTCCGTTACACTCCATTCTTGACGTTTTATCACATATCTCTATAATATCTGCTTTCTTTAATGATATGTTAAATGTAATTGGTTTGTTCCTAGGTTGTTCTTGGGCACCTGGTGTCCCTCCAGAATAATTTGGAAATCAAAATAATGCAATATCGTAATTATATGATATGGGAGAAAAATGATAAGGAAATGTTTGGCGTTTGGAATCATTCTCTTGTTCGTTGGAACCTGTATCACACCAGGGATTGCACAAAATACTGAAAAACAATCATCAAGAGGGAATTGGTTATATGTTGGCGGAAGTGGACCAGGAAATTATTCAATAATTCAGGATGCGATTAATGATTCGTCTGATGGGGATACTGTCTTTGTTTACGACAAATCGTCACCATATTACGAGCATTTAAAAATCACTCATCAAGTCAATCTCATTGGGGAAAATAGAGAAACCACAATTATTGATGGGAATGGGAATATGAATATATCTGTTGTGTTATTGGCGGATGACGGGAGAAATGTTACTATCAGTGGATTCACCATTAGAAATGGATTAAGAGGGATAAAGGTTAATACCAATAATAATATCATTTCTGGCAATATTATCGATAATACCTCACAAGGGATATGTTTATCTGGTTCGGATAGTAACACGGTTGCTGGTAATATCATTACCCACACTATGTTTGGGGTCTATATTTCTTGTTCTTTTCAGAATAAGATTTACGAGAATTATATAGAAGATAATTTACTAGGGATCGAGGTGTATTGCGATTGGAGTCGAGAGTATGTAAAAAATACTTTGTTCTTCGTTGAAGGTTTTCCAAATGATATTTATAAGAATACTATCAGGAATAATAGCTACGGAATATACGTTTTAGGTGAAAGTTTGGTCAATATTTCCCACAACGACATTATCAATAATTCAAATGGCATAAATTTAGAAATTAGCAGCAGTGCGGGTAGTTTGTGGTGCAATAATAACACCATATTTCAAAATAACATCAGTAGAAATGAGCATGGGATAACTCTGTACAGTAGAGGTTACATGAGAGTAACTGGTGGTACAGGTGGTTGGGGTATCAGGGATAACAACATCGTTGAAAATAATATTACCTATAATGCAAACGGGATAGAGATAACTAATTATATGCGGCATGGAATCGGCTTCAATACCTTCTCTCATAACAATTTCATTGGAAATACTCAAACCGTGAATTTGGAAAATACAATCTATAATCACTGGGTTGGGAATTACTGGGAAACCCCGAGATTGCTTCCATATCCGATTATTGGGGAAATAATGATATTTCGGCATATTATTCACTGGATTAACTTCGATTGGCATCCAGCACAAGAACTCTATAACATCCCAGGGATGAGTTGAAAAGAGACCATCTGAAATTGTCGATGATGCTTGAGGAATAGTTACCAGAGTTAATCCAGCAAACGAAGAAGCGTTTTCTTTTTACACGCAAAAGTAGAAGAATTCTACTATAAGAATGCAGCTAAAAACAGAAGAACTTGCAACCGATTTGAATTATGAGGACGTGTAGAAATGTTGGAAGACATAAAACTTAGTTCGGAGAATTTTAAAAAACATAATAAAGACATATTTGTTTTCTTCTGGTAATGACGTCGATTCTGACATGGATTCTTCTTATCTTCCTCTCATTTCTTCCTCCTATGATTTACACGATATGGATCCGGAACACTGAACGATGCCATCGGGAACAATGGTTATCGATTTTTCTTTGTTTCATCTGGGGTGCAACCGTCGCTGTTGTCGCTGCGTTGATTTTGGAAATCCTTTTAGAATTACCATTACAGTACACGTTATCTTCAGGAGACACGACACCATTTCTCCTGGCGGTCGTCATTGCACCAATCGTCGAGGAGTTCACCAAACCTCTTGCGTTGTACCTCAGAACAGTCAAGACAAATCTCGATGAATTAGAGGATGGTTTGATCTTCGGAGCGGTGGCAGGATTAGGGTTTTCTGCTACAGAGAATCTCCTGTATGGATACAGTTTTCTCTCTGAAGGATTCCTCCTGTTTTTACTGGTCATTGCGACGCGCAGCATCGGAGGCTGTCTGCTTCATGCATCCGCGACTGCATTGACGGGATACGGGATCGGAAAAACAATGAAGAAACATTCTTCGTTTATTGGTATTCTACCATATTTTCTCCTCGCAATCTTTCTTCATGGGTTCTATAACTTTCTTCTCTCCTATGAATTCATCGGGGTTCTGTCAGGACTTGCCCTTGCGTTTCTTTTTGTCATTATCACGATAACCCTTATACGGAAGAAGATACGTACGCTTGATGAAAAAAACTGTTAAAAAAAAAGAAAGGAGAGATGTTTTTTATTTAACTGGGTGGGACTTCAAAACTCCATGTAAGGACGTCCCCGTTTACGAGGATGCATTTGTCAGCGCCGATTTCAGGCAGTTTCCCGTTGACGTAATACTGCCAGTATTTTCCGTCTGTTCCTCCGACTGCATTGTTGATGGAATTGACCAGTGTCGAGTCGAACTGCGCGTAATAGGTTGCGTCGACAGAAAATCCATTTTGTTGTCCGCTTCGCTCCAATAACGAAAATGCTGTGTCTCCCTGGTAGGCGACGAGGTTGTCTGTAAGAGTCCAGCTATCGCCACGGATGATGATCCGAACGCTTGTCTGATCTGATTTCTCAACCCAGACCTCGCTTTTCTGTGGGACCTTTAGGGCAGTCCCAGTAAATGATAGTGCGACGAGGCTAAGGACGAGAAGGACCGCGGGGATCTTGTGGATCATTTTTAGTTGGAACGGGTGGAGATGCATCTGGTCTTTTTTCTTCGCAGCATAGAGAATGACAGGAAGTCCGATCGCACAGAACGTGACGATTCCGGAGATCAGATGGTACACCATGAATGGTAAGCCTGCAGTATACACCATGATGAGAGAGGAGGTATCATGAGGATACATAAGGTACCACCATCCCATGTTTGTCCAGATGTCATAGAGCAAGACCGATCCGATCCCAAGTCCCGCGACAAGGCCAAGGCTTTTCAGGCGGAACTGTCCGAGATTTCTCCAGAGTCGATTTTTGTTGAGCAGGGTGATGAGGCCGATGATTGCGAAACCTGAGTAGGTGAATAACACGATTCTGTTCATTTGGTCTCCGACAAAAATTGGATTTCCGATGAGCAGGTCGCTTCCGATCATGCTTATCAAGGGGACGATGAGTGCGAGTGGTGATCGGATGAGCATGACGGCAAGGAACGTCACCACCATGATGACTTCAAAGTTCGGGAATGGTTGGACTCCCATCCCGAAGAGGACGTATCGTCCGATCGTCCCTAAAAGGATTAACCCTATGATTGTTATCAGCTGCTGTAGATTTCCTTGATTTTTCAAATTCATCATAACATACTCCCTTATTGTAGGAAATACAATTCAGCGTATAAGAGTTTTGTTTTCTTACAGAATCTGACCGTTCACCGCTCGACAGGAAGCGATGAGTTTTTCTTTGATTTTTTCGTTGCATTCGACTTCGACCGTGATCAGAGAGCCATAGGTGATTTGAAGCACCTTGGTTTTTTCATAGAGTTGAGAGATGAATCGTTGTGAGTGTTCTTCTAAGGGGAGTTGAAACGTGATTTTCACCATATGTGGTAACGAATCATAGATGGTCTGCAGCAGTTCTTCGATGTTTTTCTGTTCTTTCACTGAAATGGTAACGACGATGTGTGTCTCGATGATATCTAGGTTCTTAAGGTAGTCTCTGAGGGTGTTGAGTGTTGGTGTTTCGATTAAATCGATTTTGTTTAAGGCGATAATGATGGGTGAGCCAACACCGATATTGCGTAATTCGTTTATCGACACACGGAGCTTTTTTTCCACGACTTCTTTTGCTTCGCTTCCGTCTACGACTAGGACGACGACGTCAGCAAGTTCGATTTCCTCAAGTGTCGAATGGAATGCATCGATGATGCATGATGGGAGGTTTTCGATGAATCCGACCGTATCGGTCAGCAGTATTGGGATTTGTTTTTCTTTGTTTTTTGTCGAAATACTTCGTGTCGTTGTCGAAAGAGTGGAAAAGAGTTGCTCTTCGACTTTTACTTTTTCTCCTGATAGTAGGTTCATTAAGCTGCTTTTTCCTGCGTTTGTGTAACCAGCGAGGGAGACTGAGTAAAAACCGCTCTGGGATCTGGTCTGTCGTTGTAGTTCTCTGTTTTCCCTGAGTTTTTGAAGGTCTTCTCTTATTTTTTTTGTCTGTCGTTTTATCATTTCATAGTAGTCGTCGACCTGGTATTCTCCTCCGGCCATAAGCCCAGGGTGTTCTCCTGCTTTTGTTCGGTGGATTAATTCTCGAACATAGGGTCGTTCATATTGTAGCTGTGCGAGTTTTACTTGAAGTCGTGCTTCTTGTCGTTCCGCGTGTTCTTCGAAGATGGCTAGGATGAGTCGGATGCGGTCGTAGACCTTGGTCTCTAATTTTTTTTCCAGGGCAAACCATTGTGATGGTTTGAGTTCGCCGTTTACGATGATGAGATCGATTTGATCTTCGGTGTCTTTGGTGTAATCGGTTATTTCCTCTACTTTTCCGATCCCGATATAGTAGTTGACATCAGGATTTGTTCGGTGTTGGATAAATGTTTTAAGGATGGTATATCCGAGGGTCTCTGCGAGCTGGGTGATCTCTGATGTCGAGTCGTCGAGTGATATGAGGATTGCTTTTTTTGGGGTGGTGTTCATGATTTTCTGGGGTGAATAACGAGCTGTTCTACTTTAATTTTTGGCAACGCTGATGTCCGGGGCAGAGCTTGGTTTTTATATGTTCCCTCTATAAAATTGTCTTTTTTTGACATAAGATTTATATATGTGCTATGCTATAACATATCATTGATGAGATTATGGAGATAATCGCATGTCCATTGTGTGGAAGCAAAAACACTCATTCGATGATGACGGCACCAACACGACTGCCGTACTTTGCACGAGGCTACACCTGTAACGACTGCCAGTTCAAAGGAATACCCTTAATTTTTTCCTCAGAAAAAATCTATAAAAAATTCTTACTTCTGCTCAAAAGAACATGAATCAAAAAAAAAACCTTTTTTCTAGCAAACCTAAAAAGGAGGCAAGAAGACTCAATCTTGTTACAAATGTTATGAAAAAACGTAGAAAATTTTATATATGGATGTAACTCTTCTTTTATCTGAGAAGCGGAGGAAGGGTCTTATTCTTCATTAAATCCCCTTAATGTTTTCCCTTCCCTCCCTTATTTAATTCATTATAGCCATACATCTTCCATGCAAATACCAAAAAACTACACAATCCTCTTATCTCCGCCCTCCACGAAACCACCGCAAGGTAACAAAGAAACGTTGAATCGCAGTGATATTCCCAACAACCGCAAAATAAACCAAAACCAACTCAAGGATGGTAAAATCCCAGGGCAACTGAAGCGAAGAACGAAGCACGAAATGTTGAACGATCGGAAAAATAATCAGCAGAACCAACCGGTCAGCTCGACCCAACAACCCAGAATAATCACGTCTATGACCAATTGCCTGGGCTTGCGTCCCCATATAACTCGTCAACAACACACCAACGATCGCTAACAAACCAATCGGAGGACGACACCAAGAACTCAATGCCAGAGCACCAACCATGAAGACATCCGCGTACCGATCGAGAACATGGTCAAGGAAATCACCACGCGCACTGGCTTTGTTGGTAAGTTTCGCAACTTTCCCATCGATCGCGTCAAACAACCCG
>DATMXJ010000265.1:0-6769 GCA_035561675.1 Thermoplasmatota archaeon | reverse complement strand
GTCCTATAGAGAGGAGGGCGAACTTCACGAGACGGAGGAAAAATTTAGAGCGCGGAAGAAGGGATTCATGGCGTTTTTCAAATTTTACAACCATCCCTCGCGAATCATGTTTCCATTATTAAAAAGTAATCTCTTTCTCACCTTTTTCTTTGCCTTACTCGAAACATGATCTGCGGATATAGCATGTCTTTGGGAGCGCACCCCGCAGCACCACCGCCAGCGCATGCACAGGCACACGCACAACTTGACACACAGGCGCAGGAGACACACGCACACGAATGCTGCACAGGTACAACCGGAGTTAGGTCCTTCTGATACTGACGCGGATAGAAGATGTACGGGTAGAACCACCACCAGTTCGGTGCATAGTACGCCTTCTTCAGTTCGGTCTTCTTATCACCAGTGGCGACTAATTTCTTCTGCTGCTGTTCATCCTGTTCCAAGCGTTTCTCCTTGATCGCCTGAAAGATGTTTTTGTTCATCCAGATGCCTCGGCAGTCCTTGCAGACGTAGATATGATAATCTTTATGCTCACTGCTCCGGGTCACCGTCTCCATCATCCCATCGCACCGCGGGCATGTTCCCACCGGTGCGGAATAGTCGCGGAACGAAGCAACCTGTTTGGTGTTGAACTCCTGCTCATTGACTCCAGCCTCGAGTAACGCTTCCACCTCGCCTTTATCAAAATAGCTTCCGCCACAGGTCTCGCAGAAATCGATTGTGGTCCCATGAAACGACCGCCGATCAAGCCTGCCACCATCATTCGGGCAATCCAGGTTGAAATGCTTAATCAGTTTTCGAGAGCCACCGGTATACATCTGCGGGTCCTCGTACGCGGACCGGGATCCACGGCGCAGGATCAGAACCAGCACGATAACAACAGCGATCAACGCACCTGCGAACAACGGCACCCAACTATACCTGGTGAGAAAATCTGACAATCCCGGTCCTGGTCCCACATGTGAAAACACCGAGAGCGGCATGAGCATCCCTGTGGATTTCTTCTCACCAGCAGGGATAGTATCCCAGGACCAGACGACACTCGAGTTCATAAATAAGGTTGGCTGAGACGTGGTCGTCACACTGTGGATCTCAGGTGGGAGATGGATCGTGACATTCATCTGTTCCACCACCGCATTGTCCCACCAGCAGGGGGTAAACAACAAGGATGCCTGCTGATCGTTATACTTGTAGATGAACTCTTTTTGAAGTACCGTAAATGAGAACAAGAACCGTTCGTTCGCATAGTAGGTTTTATCAAGAGTTACGTAGACACCTGACCAACCTGCACTGTTCTGAGGGATCACCGATGTAGCATCCCCACCGGACGAACTGATGTCGAAATTTGACGTCGGCAACCCGACGGTCACCCATGGGATATTCCCGGTGTGCACCAGCATCCCGATCTCATAGTGGATGATGACGTCCCCATCGGTCTGAACCCATAGGTCCACGTTCTGAGAAGAAATCGTATACGTCCCAGTATCAGCCTTCACACTGGACATGGCACAGCAGATGAACATGACAACACCGAGGAACAAACACCCTGAAAACATCCGTCCTGCTTTCATCATTCAAATACCTCCCTGGTTCAGATGATCCAACGGACAGGCGCCCATGCATACCTCAAGATGCTCACAGCCCTTGCACTCCTCCTCTACAAACGCATGATTCCTGATCTGCTGAGCAACCGGGTGATCCCAGATCCGCTCCCAGGGATCAGACAGGATATTACCAAGTTTCTGCTGCGTCCAGCTCTGACAGGGGATCACATCACCATTCGGCTCGACCATCATATTCACCGAACATGCAGAACAACATCGCTGCCCAAACCCAAGCTCCACCGGATTCACATTCTTATAACATGTTGGCAGGAACCAGTTAAACACGACATCGTGGGACTGTGCGTACGCTTTCGCCTCATCCAGAATCCTCGTAAGCTTCTCTTCCTCCAACCCAGATTCCTCTTTCTCTGCAATCCCACGTCCTGCGTTGATGATCGCGTTTGTCGACACGTACCGGACATTCAGTTTCCGTGCAAAAGCAATGAGTTTTTTCAGTTCCTTTGCATTCTTTTTTGAAAGCGTCGCATTCACACTTACCGACAATCCGGCAGCAACCGCATTCTTGATCCCCGCAACAGTCTCTTCCCATGCACCGTTCCTTCCCTGGATCTCATCATGAATCTTTGCGGAAGCAGCCTCTAGCGTGATCTGGATCCAATCAAGATGCGCATCACGAAGCTTATTCGCAAGTTCCGGGGAAAGCAACGTCCCGTTCGTAATGATCCCGGTGGTGAACTGCTTACTATACTCGACAAGCTCCACCAGATCATCCCGAAGCAGACACTCCCCGCCGGTGAACACCACCTGGGGGACCCCAACCTCCCATAATCTATCGATCACCGTCTTCCACTGCGCAGTCTCCAGCGATCCCATCACATCAGCATTTTCTTTCAGATAGCACTGCGGACAACGATTATTGCATTGGTATGTCAACGAAAGATCCATCCGGCCTGGAGCCTTCATGCTCCCCGGGTCAATCACGGTCATCCCGATCAGATGCAGCGGAGGCTCCTCCCGGGCGAACCCATTGATGACGCCAACGATGGCATCGAGATCCTCCCGCGCCTTCTCCTTTGAAACCCGATACTTCCGAACGATCTTCCTTACCGTTCTCTCAGGAACCTGTTCTTTGGCTACCTCATAACAACTCTCGATCAATGCCTCAAGGATAAAACATGTCGTCTCATTCAGAAACAACACATATTTACTATTGATCCACAGCTTCCGCTCATCAGGTTTCAGATGAAGGCGAACACCATCCAACGTCACATGTTTCAACATAAGACAAACCTCCCATTTTATCAGATAACTATCCTTTAAAACTTTCGATATTTATCTATAGATAAACCTCAAGATTATCACCGTCTTCCCACTCTTGGAAATACGCATGTATTCAAAGAGAAAAAGAAATTAAATGCCCAAAAAATAAAGATGAGATAGCATGGGTTGTCCGTACTACGAAGATTTCACCAGACTCTGCATCACACGATTTGCCTCCATAATAAAATACTCGAGTTCTCAAACCTATGAATCGGAGAAATACACCAACTGCCTCGTATACAACGTGTAAAAAAAAATTCAACTGTAAATAGATAGAACACTGTGCTGAAGAAGCGGTGACAGCCATCCCTCCATTGTTAAAATATTTTATCGATAATGGTACCACCATAAAACTCTTCAATGAAATCGTTTCAAAATATTGTGTCTCTGAGGAAAAACACGCCCAATGCGTAAATTTCAAACTGTTTGAACAAGGGATGCGACCCCCGGTTGAACTCCTGCCAAACGGTAAAAAGTCAAACTCACTGACATCTTTTTGAAAAAGGAAATCACCATTGATTAAACCGTAGAAACAGTAACAAAAGATCGTAATCCTCTTCTCATATCTCTTCGAAAATATCATACCACCAGTGATATATTAAAACTTAATAACTTACAAAATACTCTCTAATTTTTCTCATCAATAAATTCGTAAAACTCTCTCAGATTTTGAACGGCATCCAAAAATGTTAATAGGTGACATGACAATATCGTCCCTGATGAGGTGGATGAATGGAATTTGACCCCGTATCTCTTTTTCTGTGGGTAATACTGCCCTATTTGGCGATAGTAACCATCTATTTCGGTATTATGATTTGGTCCCTTCGTAAGGTCAAAAAAAGGCTGGCACAAATAGAATCAAGACTGGTGCAAAAAATTGAAAAAGAAAGCATGGAGAAAGAAAAAAACAGGGAACAGAAACTCATGCGGATGAAAAATGAAATCGACGACATGCTCCACGATGGAAATCGATAATCTACCTCTTATTTAATAAATACGTTATTTTTATTTATCAACAAAATAGGGCCCCTAAAAAGCATTTATACATCAAAAAAGATGCATAAACAGAACGGAGGAAACAGATGAAACCAAGAAAAGCAGACTATGTGTTTCTTATCGCGTACCTCATAATATTGATCTTCCTGTTATTCATCACACCTGTTACTGTCATTGAGGGAACTGGCTCAAGCCAAGAGATAAATACACCGCTTTTACCTGAAATCGCATGGCTACTTCTCTATATCATAGGAACACCACTACTTTACCTTTTACTTCGTAGGTTTATCTACCCGCGGAAAAAACAGACCAATCACCCTAACCTCTAAAGAAGAGACATACCACCTATGATATATAAACCTAAGAGTTAAACCCTGGAAAAGAATGGTAAACCTTTTTTATTTAAAAAGAAAAAAAAAGAGAAAGAAAGAGTACTCGATTATGAGTACCCACCGATCAGCAGGCTTGGGTCACCAAGCAGCACCCATTGCTCCACGGTCTTCTGGTGTGCCCCGTCCCATCCTTCTGCCTTGAAATGACTGATGTACTCGGTCAGAGTACCTGCATAGGCCTGTCCAAGGACATGATGCCCATCGGTCCCATACTGGACGAAGAACTCAGTGGTGATGTAGTTATCCAGACCACCGGTAGTACAGAACTCATTGAGGATCCCATACCCGTACCCCGTGTTTCCCATCGACGCGATTGCCCCTATCTTAGGGAGGTTGACGATCCGTTCACTCCAACACTCAGCGGTCGGAGTCCCGTAGGTATGCGTCGAATGCTGATTCTTCATATCAAGGAACGTCGGAATGAGTGAGACGTTGAACATGCTGTTATGACAGCCGCCGACGACCACCACAGGGTTCTTGTACTCATTCGTGAGGGTATCCATCGGGAAGATCGGCAGTTTGATTTGTACCGCAGCTAATCCTACTAAATCACCATTAGCCCGATTTCCAGGCACACCTGGGTAGTGGTTCGCCCATATATTTGGACTGCCATGACCGGAGAAGAACACGAACCCAGCCCCCTGGCTGATCGCGTTTAACACTTCTGTCTGCCCAGTCCACTGTCCATTGGAGCTGAAGAGGTATGTCTTCTCAAACTCTGATGGCATATAATATGCTCCTCCTGCGCGTCCGAGTAACAGATGATCTCCGCAGGTCCATTCCCCTTCCCAATACATCTTAAAACCATTTCTCGTCTGGGTAAATACTGTGGTTCCGGCGCTATTGTTGACCCAGACATGAATACTGGTCTCAACACCATACGGTCGTGGATCATAGGTCTTCCCACGGATCCTCAGAACCCCACTCGTATATTGGAGGTCTGCCCAGTGCAACTGACTGTTGAGGTACGCCTCACGTTCAGTCGGAGAATACGAATAATCCGTGTTACCAAGCACGTCCCCTTCGGAGACGGACACGATCTCAGCGACCGGTGGGAACGGATATTTCAAACCGGTGATCAGATGGTCATCATGGTTAAAGGTCAGCGTTGTTGCCTTTGTCTTATCAATGGTGATGTGGAGTGTATCAATGGGTCCATAGACATTGTTAATATTCTTACTCTGCGCATAAATGGTGTACGCCCCATTGGGCAGACTTAAGGTGTTCCAGGAGATACCCAGATCTACTTGATCCAGGAACCCGTCGCCTGACACCAGCACCATCTTATTGAACCAAGATGGATCCGCAGTTGTTTCGTAGGTGATAATTTTATCTACGACACCCTTGACTTCCTTTGTGCTTCTGCAGGAAAGCCTTCCTAACGCAACATCAGGGTACAGATCAAGTTTATCTGCGTTGATGCCACCAAACTCAGCATAGATATGATTCCCACTTGAATCCCAGCTGCAGAAATCACCGGTCGCATTGTAAATATCAGCATAATACAGATCAGAGATATAACCTGGGTCATCCTCCGCGCTTGTCTTCAAACTTGAGTATCTCACCGGTAGATACCAACCCTTCGATCCTTCACTGGCGCTGTCTCGTGGGACTGCATACACGCGAGATTTTAAACCACCGACAAGCAGGACATAGGTGGTATTCCAGGTCTCAATCGCATCCTTAATGAAATATTTTATCTGCTCAGGTTTATCGTACCCGGTGTATTCCGCGTAGATATCCTCCGTGGTCTTCAAGGTCGTTGAGATCCCTTTGGAGATCTTATGGTCAATGAGCGGCTGCAGAGCACTGGAGAACTTCGACGGTGCGATGATGACTAATTGATACTCGGTGTTTGCTGGAAACGGCGTCTTGTCAGGTACTGTGTAGGTGACGGTCACGTCGATATCACTTGCGTAATAAATCGTATCAGACCCGGGTTTGTACCGAACAGGATACGTGTTTATTGTCAAGAACGTCTTATGCTGATTGTTCTCATCCAGCCCAGCCCCCACATGATAACTCATCCAATCAGCTGGGAAGAGGACTTCCGAGTTATAGATCTCAGGGTTCATCTCTGGCCCAGTGGTAAAAGTCACCTCACTGCTCAACGGCATGGGTTGTGGAGCAGGCATAATCTTCTGAGACAACATCTTGGACTCGACCCCGGTTGCGACGCAGACGATGTTCTGTATCGTCGCACCAAATGGTAAGGTCACGGTCTCAATACGCCGAGGAAGCATCGGACTGCCTGCATCAAAAATCCAGGAGTCTGTCCCTTCAGAGTTCAATTGAACATAAGACTCTTTTTCTACAATAGTTGGTTCTGAAAAGGAGAACCGAAGGTTCCCTTGTTTCTGATCAGCATCCCCCATACTTAGTGTTGTAAAACCACTTAGTACAAGGATTCCTATGACTAAATAGATTGTACTTTTCATATTTTTTTAAAACCCCCTAATATTTTTCTTATAGTAGATATTGATAGGTATTTATTAT
>DATMXJ010000264.1:0-7066 GCA_035561675.1 Thermoplasmatota archaeon | reverse complement strand
GTAATTGAAAACCGATTAATAAATAGAGGTTTTAAGGATATTTTTTTAAAACAGAATCTGTTTTCTAAAAAAAGGAGAAAAGAAAAATTTATTTCTTTTTCAGATATGGTAATTTAGTTCGTTTGTTGATACCAGTGGTATACCCATCAGGCATATCGCAGGGTTTGCCACTTTTTGGTTTGTTTCCTGTTTTGCAAAAATAGTATATTTTCTGGTTTCTTCCGCCTTTCAGCTGGACTTCACGTGTGTGTAGGATATACCCGTCTTTTTCAAATGCCATATTATTTCCTCGGAGTAGTGTAAGGAGGAGTATCATATAAAGGTTCCCTGGCCAAAGGGATCTCAGCGACCATCTGCACAAAAAAATCTAGTATAATAATAAAGATTAGAGACATTAATCGTAGCACCATTAAAATGACAACCAACACCATCGTCAATTATTATCATGCCGGTAAATTGGTGTTCAAATCCCTTACCCTGCGCTCAGATCACTGAACTCTATCCGTCAATGTATAGTATTATATAGTGATTGTATTATTTACGCAACCAAAAAAAAGGATGTAATGAAAAATGTATCGAGACAATAATAGAGGCGGTGGCTATGGTGACGCACCACGAGAAATGCATAAGGTAACATGTGCAGAATGTGGAAAAGAAACAGAAGTTCCCTTTAAACCAGATGGTACTAGACCAGTTTACTGTAAGGACTGTTATCAGAAACATCGGCCACCAAGGAGATTTTAAATCTCTCTCTCTTTTTTTTTCTTTTCATATCTGTAATCGATTCGCACAAAACATGAGTTACTCCTGAATGTCAGGTTTTTTTTATATATTCCTCGTTAAAACATAAATATATAGAGCATTTACAAAAAAACTTCAATAAAATATTCCTAAGAAACTCCTCTATTGTATTATATGTTGGCGAATCAGCTTTTCTCCATATAATTCCAGTTCTTATACGTATTATTCCGAACTGTCGATGGAGGAAGGTTTTTTTCTTTTTCTTCAGTGGACAACACATCAATAATAATCCCTTCGATATCCCGTATAAGGATCTCGCTTTCATCCTCATTATAATCAGTCGTATAGATGTTCCCATTTCGATAGATGACTCCGTCTTCAGAGTTAAAAACCGGTTTGTTCTCTAACTGTAACTCTGTATCAGTATCCTTGATGTCCTCAAGCTGCTTGAATTGATACGCATCATCAGCCATCCCGATCATGGTTCTCAGTACTTGTATCTTCCTTGGATCTTTCTCCGCATGGATCGCATCCTGCAGACCAGACACAATAGCAGGGATCTCCTCTGGCTTGGTCTCACGCAGTATCTTCCCCCAGAACCAGTTATACAACTTACTGCCTCTCGCATTGATATGTTCAGGCGCCTTATCCGGGTACAAGATAATTCTGCCATTGAGAGTTCGATGTGTTTTCCGCCATTCGGTTCTCAGCGAATCAAGTTCTTTTTTCCGGTTGCTCTGCTGTGTCATTTCACGTTATTATTATACGTTTTAGGATATAAACATTATGGAGGATTGTATTGTATGAGAAAAAGAGTATTACGTGATAAAATCACAAAGGTTGAACCATCGGTTCTTGCTGAAATGCGTTGGCCGAGGTAAAAAAAATATTCAATCTTTTTTAATATGATTAAATTTTTCTATAATAGATAAAAATATTTATAGTTGATAGATACTGCTGACTATCGAGGGAACAAAAATCATGAACGTAAAAATTTTTTCAATCCTGTTAATGACCATATTGATGTGTACCTGTTTTACCGTCATCGGGACACAGCAACAGAACGGTACTATTACACAACCTGAGCCAAATTCACAGCAGCCAACCGAAGAAATCACTATTGACAATGATTGCGACTGTGAACCTATTGAAACATCGGCGACAGATGGACTCTTTTACAGGACAGGACTGTTGCCTGCAATTGAAACACTGCCGGAAGGAGAGACATTCACTGGGCGAACAGCGTCATCATGGGATTGGCGTGATGCGACCTATAACGGTCAGACCGGCGATTGGACCACACCAATTAGAAACCAAGCGAATTGTGGAAGCTGCTACGCATTCGCACCACTCGGATCAATCGAATCGCTCATAAAAATAAAACAAGGGAATCCAGGATACACCATTGATCTATCCGAACAGTTCATTGTCTCCTGCGGAACCGAATGGATGAGCGAATATATCTTAGGGTGCGATGGGGCGTACTCTCCAGGACCGTACAACTTCATCACAACCTACGGAACACTTCCCGAATCCTGTTTCCCGTATGTAAGTGGATCTGGCTCTGTTCCTCCGTGTTCAGATAAATGCAGCAACTGGGAAGATCTCATCATCCAGATCGATGGATGGCATACGGTCGCTAGTGATATCACCTCGATAAAAAATGCTCTGATACAACATGGTCCGTTGACTGCAGGAATGGTAGTATACGATGATTTCTTTGATTATCCCGGAGGTGTGTACGAACACCCAGGCAGCGACCCTGATCCTATGAACCATGCTGTCGTCATCGTCGGTTACGATGATGCGCAAAACTGCTGGATATGTAAAAACAGCTGGGGGACGTCCTGGGGTGAAGACGGATGGTTCAAGATCCTATACGGAGACTGTAAAATCGGTCAGGAGATCATGTATTTTGATTATGTGCCTCAGGTCGGTCCTCAAGTGAATGTCAAAATACATCGGATCCAGATGATCGGTGAAATCGAAGGATGGTTAGAAGGAGATGCGGACTGGTCGTATCGAGTGCAAGTCTATACCGGGAGTCAATGGATAGAACAAATCAACGATGCCTACTCCAGTAACGAAGACGACCATACCGAGGACGTCACACACCGGTTCCATGTCCAGACTCCAACACCGGAGATAACCATAAAAGTCTGGGATCGAGATACGATCACCGGAGATGATCTTGCGGATGTCAGTGGATATGTCGGTGGAGGAACAGACGACAGCACGACGGATGTCCGAGGAGCGATCTTCCATTGTCAATATAACCTCATCACCAACCAAATCATTCAGATCGACACGATCATCTCTGAAGGAGGATACATCACATCCTCAGGGACATACCAGCCAGACGGGGGAGATAACAGTGACGAGGAGAACGATGCGAAAGTCTGGTTCCAGCTCTCAGATTCCTATGTTCTCCCAGTGCCAAATCTCCAGGTCAGTGGATCGCTACACGGCAATGTAAACATTGGTACCAATCATTACACGCTTGGGACGTTCGTCGTGGAAAACATCGGCAGTGACCCGGAGGGATTTAGCGACTCATATCTGGATTGGGCGATCGCAGAGACACCGGACTGGGGGAGCAACTGGGTCTTTGAACCAAACAGCGGCCAAAATCTACCCTCAGGAGATGAGGTCGCAGTTCAGGTATATGTCGACGTACCTGATGAACAAGGAACGTTTTCTGGTTCTGTAAAAATATGGAATACGGAAAATCATGCAGATTACGGTCTTATCTCCGTCCAACTGGTGGCACCTGTCGAAAAAACCGTCCTGCAATGGGATTTATTTTGCAAGGGATTCGATGGAACTCTATCAAAGGATATCCTATCTTTCCTCCTGGACCATTGCTTAAGATAGATTTAAATAGAGATTTATATAATTAAGAGCATACGGGGACAGACTTCATCAGAGATTAATAAAAAAAAATTAGGGGATAAAATTATGAAGAAAATAATACCAATATTCTTAATTGGAATCATGGTCCTCAGTGGACTTGGAGCTGCTACTGTTTCAAAACCCTCAGAAACAACCCTGAAAAAAACTGACACAATCATCTTTTCAAACCCGGAAATCACAACCAAAGAAAGCGATGCTTTTATTTCGATAGATAACGCCAACTCATGGCTCAATACACCTGGTGCACCGATGCTACCCGCATCAGTCACCACGTACATCTTCCCATTTGGTACCAAGATAAAAACTGTTGATGTGACATTCTCCGACCCAGAAGAATACATCGTAGAAAAAACGATCGTATCAGCACCGACACCAGTGACCTATGTCGCAGGGGCAAAGGTAACCTTCGACCAAGAAGAATCAGTAATTGGATCTATTTATCCAGAAACACTCTTTGATTATCATCTTGGTGCAGGCATCTCCGACGAAGACCGTGTTCTTTTTGTGACAGTCCGCTGTTTCCCCATCCAATACAAACCACAGGATAATACAATCCTTTTCCGAGACAAAGCATCTCTCTCAATATCCTATGATCTCCCATCCCCTGAAACATCGACGGCCGATGAGTACTCATTAGTCATTATTGCTCCGAAAACATTTTCCGAATCACTACAACCATTGGTGAACCATAAAATCAGCAAAGGAATCACGACGAAACTTGTCACACGGGATGATATCTGCAAGAGCGTTTATTTCCCCGCAGAAGGACGAGATTGTGCCGAGGAAATGAAATATTTCATCAAGAACGCCTATGACCAATGGGGAACTGATTACGTGCTGTTGGTTGGTGGAAGATACGGCGGGATTCTGAACGAAAAATGGTACGTCCCAGTCCGGTACACTAACCTTGACGATGGTGCAAACTGGGAGGGCGGCTATCTGTCAGATCTCTATTTCGCAGACATCTATGACGCCTTTGGTAATTTTTCAACATGGGATTCGAATGGAAATGGTAAGTTTGCTGAATGGAACAGCCAAGGAAAGGATATCCTTGACATGTACCCTGAGGTATACTTAGGAAGACTCGCCTGTAAAAACATCGATGAGGTCGAAACCCTTGTTTCTAAGATAATCACCTATGAAAACACGACAGCGGGAACAGAATGGTTCAACAAAATGGTTGTCGTCGGTGGTGATTCCGCACCGAATGCGACAGATCCTTGGTACGAAGGTGAAGAAGAAAACGCTTTAGCGTTAGAGTACATGACTGGATTTGATGGCGTTCGGCTTTGGACATCGAACGGGAACTTCACTGGTCCTCAAGATGTGAGCGATGGGATCAACGCTGGCTGCGGATTTTTATTCTTCGATGGACATGGGAATCCGATGTCCTGGTCCACCCATCCACCTCATAACGAAAGCATATGGATCAATGGGTTGCAGGTGAAGGATATGCCGAAGTTGACAAACGGGGAAAAACTCCCGGTCACGGTATGTGGCGGATGCCATAATGGACAGTTCAATACCAGTCTTTTGAATATTCTGAAAGGCTTTATCAAAGAGGGATTCAAATACTTCCAATGGAAATTCTACCTGGGCGAATGGACACCGGAATGCTGGGCATGGAAATTGATGAGTGTAAAAAATGGTGGGAGTATCGCAACCATGGCATATACGGGGCTTGACTGGTTTGCCACGGAAGACTGGAACAATGATACCATCCCTGATTGCACGCAGTTCTATTCTGGATATGCAAATACGCAGTTTTTTAAAAATTATGGGGTGAACAACAAGACAATCCTTGGTCAGGCCCACACCCAGACTCTCATTGATTATCTCAATGCGTTTCCACCGATGCTTGATAAGACTGACTGCAAGACCGTCCAGGAGTTTGTTCTTCTTGGCGACCCCAGTCTGCAAATAGGAGGATATTCGTAAGTAAAGGAGAATGTAGAAATGATGAAAAAGAAAATTATTTGTTTTGGAACGCTAGTGTTATTTCTTTGCGGATCTGTCACCATTTCTGGTTCACAGAGTGACGTTTCTACGTCTTTTGTAAAAGATCTCGTACGAGTCGATATAACCCAGGGAAATGTAGTGCTTCCAGAGGGCGTGGAGGTCGTCGCGGAAAACATGGGTGCATGGGTCGATATCATCATCCCTCGGTATCGGTTACAAGAACTCACAGACAATCAGATTCAGTATACAACTCTCATTGCAGACATGGATGCCTATCATTCCGCGATGATGGGGTCGTATCATACGTTTGTTCAGATGGAAAATATCTTGCAGAGTATTGCTACCAATCATTCGGATATCGCTAGTCTTTTCAGCATTGGGACAAGCTACGAGGGTCGTAATCTCTGGTGCTTAGAAATCAGTGATCACCCTGGTGAGGATGAAGGTGAACCCGGTGTGTTGTTCATGGGGCTTCATCACGCTCGTGAATGGCCAACGGTGGAAATCTGTTTACGTATCGCGAATAATCTCACTACAGGGTATGGTGTGAATTCGACCATCACTGATTTTGTGGACGGTCGGAGAATATGGATTATCCCCTGTGTGAACCCTGATGGATACTATTACTGTCATGATCTTGGGAACGATTGGAGGAAGAATAGGCATTACTTCTCACAGTATGGAACGTATGGCGTTGATTTAAATCGGAATTATCCTGGGTCGGCCGATGGAAATGCATGGGGCGCATGGGGATCTATCTTCGATGCTTCAGTGACTCATGACCCGGGGGACGAGGTATACTGTGGTCCTGGTCCAGGTTCAGAACTTGAAATACAGGCAGTAATGAATTTCTTTACGGCTCATGATATTTGCGCATCGATCTCCTGGCATACCTATCAACAGGAGCTGTATTGGCCATGGGGGTACACCGCGTCACAAGTTCCAGATAATACTTACATAGGTACCGTAGGCACACAGATCGCGCAACGAATCACACGACAGAGCGGATCTGGTACCTATACCCCGGGACAATCCCATGGACTCTATGGCACTACCGGTGATAACATCGACTGGGAGTACGGATATAGTCATTATGTCATGGGGAGGACGACCTTCGCATACACCATAGAAGCCTGCTCGGATTTCCATCCTTCAGCAAGCTATCTAGATCAAATCTGTAAGGAAAACTGCGATGGAGCATTATATCTCCTTTCAGAGGCGGAGAACATACGCGACACAGTGGTGCCACGTGTGATGCCACCATTACTTGATGAGTTGCCCAATGACTCTGACGGGAATTATCGGGTTTCATGGGCGGAACAGAACCCGTTAGCAGAACCTGATTATTTCCAGCTTGATGAACTAAGCGGGCTTTCTATAAAGACTGATGATGCGGAATCGGGGTCTGGTCTCTGGAGCCTTGATGGGTTTGCTCTGTCAACCTCACGATACC
>DATMXJ010000263.1:0-5039 GCA_035561675.1 Thermoplasmatota archaeon | reverse complement strand
ACGCTTCACGAAGTTGACAAAATGAAAAAACGGAAGGCAAGTGAGCTGAAACGAGGACAACGACGGTTCAGACGAGCCACCAGCGGATACGGAGGGTTCCCTCGGCCAAAACCTGAGGGGCGAGAGAAGACCAGTAGACGGGTTGCAACTCGATTTACGTGTACAGTATGTAAAAAAATGCATCAGCCGCCAAGTATCCGGTCAAAAAAATTTGAGATAGAAGGTGAATAAACCTATGGATCAACCAAAAAGCAGGTTCATAAAAGTACGATGCAATGATTGTGAAAACGAGCAAGTCCTGTTTGATAAAGCGAGCACCACAGTTCTGTGCCATATCTGCGGCAGTAAACTTGCCACCCCGAATGGTGGGAAAGCTCGGATAAAAGGAACTATATTGGAAACCATCGAATAAGGTTTTTCTCCATGATGAAAAAGGAGTACCCTGAAGAAGGAGAACTCGTTGTAGGTACGATAACCAAAGTCCAAGGTTTTGGCGCGTTTGTTTCACTTGATGAATACCCCAACAAAGAAGGGTTCATCCATATTTCCGAGATCGCTACCGGATGGGTAAAACGTATCCGAAATTTTGTCAGAGAAAAACAAAAAGTCGTCTGCAAGGTCGTCCATGTCGATGAAGCAAAGAAACATATCGATCTTTCCTTAAAAAAAGTCAATGATCATCAACGACGAGAGAAAATCCAAGATTGGAAGAATGCGCAGAAAGCAACAAGACTTTTTGAGATGGTTGCCCAAGAGCTTGAGAAGACAGTTGATCAATGTTATAAAGAATTTGGCGATGCCCTCTTAAAAAAATATGGGACGATGTATGCGGCATTTGAAGAATGCGCCTATGATGCGAACACCCTGAAAAACGATGGTTTTTCAGGGGATTGGCTGAAGAAATTCGAGGAGATTGCCAAGGGGAGCATCACGGTTCCTTTCGTTGAGATTAAAGGGATGCTCCTTCTCACGTCCTATCTCCCTGATGGGATTACGCACATCAAGGAAGCACTCAATGTTGCTGAAAAAAGCGAGTTTGACGACGTTACGATCGATATTAAATACATTGGTGCGCCTCGCTATATGATTAAAGTCAAAGCCCCTGATTATAAGATTGCAGAATCGCAGATGAAAAAAGCTGTTGAGCGCGCTGAAACATATATGAAAAAAATGAAAGGTGAATGCGAGTTTCAACGTGAAGTCGAAGAATAATGTCTGAAATACTATATTGTAATCAATGTCAGCGGTACACCATCCATCCAGTTTGTCGTGTCTGCAAAGGAAAAACAGTATTAAATAAACCTGCTCGGTTTTCACCGCAGGATCATTATGGGAAATACCGTCGGGCGTTAAAAAAAAGAAACAGGGAAGAACTGAGACAATGAACCTAGTAGAAATAAAATATGTAGAGAAAAAACCAAAACTAAAGAACCCGATTTTTATTGAAGGGTTACCCGGGATAGGGAATGTCGGGAAACTTGCCGTGGAACATCTGATTGATTCCATGAAAGCGACAAAATTCGCTGAGTTGTACAGTAAGGATTTTCCTCCACAGGTGTTCATTAACCCTGATGGGACTATTAAATTGGTGAATAACGAATTTTATTATTGGAAGGCAAAGAAGAAAGGGCAACAGGATATCGTTCTTTTGACAGGGGATTACCAGGGTCTTTCATCGCAAGGGCAATATGAGCTTGCAGAGTCCATCCTTGATATTGTTCAGGATCTTGGTGTGAAACAGATGTTTACCCTTGGCGGGTACGGCCTTGGCCGCGAGATAAAAGAACCAAAGGTGCTCTTTGCGACCACCGATGTTCGTCTTGTGAAAACCATGAAGAAGTATGGGGCGATTTTTAAGAAAAACGAGCCTGGTGGTGGTATCATTGGTGCGAGTGGTCTGCTGCTTGGTTTAGGCAAGCTTCGAGGATTGGTCGGTACCTGTTTTATGGGGGAGACCCCTGGGTATCTTGTCGACCCGAAGAGTGCGAAAGCAGTCCTCAAGGTGCTTACCAAGGCGGTGAACGTCCATATTGATCTTTCGCGGCTCGAGGAGAAAGCAAAGGAGATAGAGTATATCGCTCAGCAGCTTAATGAAATGGAGACCATGGTTAAAGAAAAACCAGATGACATTCGATATATCGGTTAGTGGTTCTCCTAATTTTTTTCTTTTCTTATTTAATGAAAAAAAGATTATAAAAAGAAAAAGAAAAATGATGTCTTATTTGATGACAAGGAGGAAAAACAGCAGGAGGATCGCACTGTGTTCGGAAGACATTTCTTTCACATTTGCTGCGGATATTTGTAATGAGATTGTAACTTTTCCAAATCCTAGAACATGCCCTAGATTCAGGGTTATTTCTTCACCTGGTTGTAGTTCTGATATATTATTTGAGTAATGTTTTCCAATGAAAACGAGTCCACCAGAGATTGTAGAATCATATATAACATCCCATGCGGTGTAATTCCCGATGTTTTTAATAATAATTGAGGGTCCAAAACCGCCTTTCAGTGTAATCTGTAGGAATGTTTCATGGAGACCATAGGTCTTGAAGCAACCATCAGCATTTCCCCCCGGAAATTCTGCCCAGGTCTGACCATCATTAATGGAAAGATAGACCGTCCCATTTGGATAGATGTTTGTTCCATTGCCAGAGATCCAGTAATAGTTATCTGTGATATTAGTGGTGTAGACAACGATGTAATATGTCTGTCCTGGGGTGACCCAGAGGTCATCGAAGTTGAATTCTATCCATACAAGTTGTTCCTCCGTCGGTGTCCCGTTGACTATGGGAAATTCACTAGGTTCGACAGAGATAACTGCTAGATCATCTTCTGTCAAGTTCTCTCGTATTGCTAAGATGCAAGGAGATGCGGTCGATGCGTTTCTTGCCATCAAAAAGAAGGTTCTTGTCAATACTTCCATCTGGGGGATGAACGACTGTGCTATTGAGAGATTTGCGTAGTAACCAAAAATATTCGTTCTCCCTAATGGTAACGATCCATCATAATCAGTCATGGATTGATCGAGTTCATCGACGTACGGTGACTCGATGATGCCACTTCTTTGAGTGTTTTTCTGATTTTGGTCTGTTGCTGTTACAGCAGCGCCTAGTCCTCCAAGGACTACGATGCCGATAATAAGACATGATAACAATTTTTTCATGTTTTTCCTCTCCCGTTGTATTTTACAACCAATTATTATAGGAATGATGTATATAAGGATTTTCTTATGGATACTTACCATTGAACTGTGTAGGGACATATGTCCTGTCCTAACACAGTACTTATCATTGAACCGAAATGGGAAATAGAAAATATGACAGCCGTTTTATTTCTATTGTAAATGATTGAAAGTATTGTCTTATGAACGCTTTAGAATTCTTTTTTCAAATTGTTTCAAGTTAGTGACAACATGCGGACCAGTTGTGTTTTTCTTTCTATCAAGATAGTACGAGGTAATACCAAGCTTCTGCGGGGAGAGAAAATCAAACTCTTTATGATCGCCGACATGTATCATTTCTTGTGGTGATATGTTCATTTTTTTACAGATCATCGCATAGAAATCCGTGACTTTTTTTATTGTATGAAAATCCGAGGTTGATGAAAAAACCTTATCGAAGTAGGTCTGTAATTTGGCTTGTGTGAGTTGCACATCTATAAATTCTTTCTTTGCGTTGGAGCTGATGATGAGGCTGTAGTTTTTTGATAGTTGTTTCAGGACTGATGGGACTTCTGGATAGATCTCAACGTAATCTCGATATTCAAAAAGCATTTTTTTCCAATCTGTTTGAAGATTGAAACGGTCAAACCAGTACCCTGGGTCGTACCATTCGATGCGGTTATCCCCTATCTTTTCGTACTCTTCGAAGAGATATTTCTTTGCAGTTTCTACATCGATGTGGTGTTGTTTTGCGTAAAGCGCTGGTACCCCCTCAAGCCAGAACGCATCTGCAAAGGCATGTGTCGCGATAGTACCATCAAAATCAAAGGAGATTACCTTGATCATAGAATCCGTTGATACATCCTCTGTTGTATTAAAAGGTATTCTACGGAGATACAACTGAAATGATCGGTATTCTTATGTTTTCTGTACGGATTTTTGTTCGTTTTTTCTCATCAGTTGATAACCGATGACCGCAAGAAGACCAGCGACGATAAGGACGATGGCGATGCTTGCCGTGGTCGCGACATTCATATCGGTGATTGTGTTTGGTTGAGCCATTCGTTTTAACCAGATCCCAAAGAAAGCCCAGATGACAACAAGGCTAAAAGCAATATCTTTTCGTAAGGCAAGCATGAGGTACGTAAGAAATGTTCCGAACGCAATGATGAGGATTGTCCAGGTTAATTGGTCGATCCCAAAACCATCCCATTGTATTGAGATGAGGAATGCGGTGACATTTGCGATTGTCGCAATTGAAATCCAGCCAAGATAGACGCTAAAGGGAACATGGACACAGAGTTTTTCTTTCATCGTCACAGTTGATTTGCCAATCTTCAGACGGATATAAATTGCGAGCAGAGAACCAAGTAAGAGGATCATCATGAGTAACGAAAGACCGACATATTCGTAGTGCCAAAGGAAAATCCAGGTACTGTTTGCGACACCACTCAGGATAAATAACCAAGTAATTTGTGAGAGGAACGGCATGTCAATTTCTTCTTTTTTAAACATGTCTCGTGCTTGGTACAGCGCAAAGACAACCCAGAGGATGTAGATGATGCCCCAGATGGAGAACGTAAGACCTGCAGGTACGAAAAAATTCGGTAACGCATCAGAGAGTTCCTGGGTGGTTTTACCGTTGAGCGGAAGTATCACTGCAAGGGCGTTTACTATGATAGTAATCAATACTGCAAGGATGTTTCCTGCTTGAAGAAGTTTTTTTTTGCCTCGTGGCGTCATACTATTTCCTCTCTTATGAAGAATCGGTTTCGTAAAGATAAGCTTTACGTACTTCAAAAAAAACATTCATATTTTTTTTTTTTTTTAACGGGGACAGGCGGCTAATCCATGTTTTTCTAAATAGCGTTGATGGTAC
>DATMXJ010000262.1:0-2466 GCA_035561675.1 Thermoplasmatota archaeon | reverse complement strand
GGGAAAATATCAAGACGAGAAAGCATTTGAGCAAGTTCCCGTGAAATCTTCTGTCCTGCTTCGACGAGGACTTTATCGCTTTTAATGACGACTTTTCCTTCCGAGATAGCTGCTGGGATTCCTGCTTTTTGAAGCTCCCCGACGATCGGCCCTGGTTTGAAGGGAGTATCACCTGCGAGGACCTCGATATCATGGGAAGCGATCTCGCCACCTTTTGCTGGGGCGTTCTTCCGGGTCGCCTTAATCTCTCGAAACAGTGCGAACGGGTTCATATCAGTCGCTATGATTGCAGCTTGGCCGTGCACCTCGTTTTTCAAGGCACTGATGCCTTTTATCTGACTTTCAGCGTCATCTAACGCCTTTAGAATCAACGTGTTCTTTGATGCACGTATCTGAGCTTTCGCCCGGATACCTCCGCGCATCTGCTGAAGCTGTGGAGCTGGAATACCTCCAATATCAATGATACCGATGATTTTATGGTGAGTCATCAGAGAAATGATCTCTGTGACCTCCCCGTGTTTCCATGATGCGACATGCGCCATAAGCTAACACCTTTATACTATTCGCATTGGCGGCCCCATGCTTGTCTTTACATACACTGAGCCGATATTTAATTTCCCGCGTTCAAGTTTTCCTTCAAGTCGTTTCAAAATAGCGTCAATGTTCTCTGCGATATGTTCCGTGTTCATCTCTTCCCGACCAACAGTTGCATGGATGGTCTTTGTCGTCTTTGATCGAACCTTCACGGTTTTCCGAAGGCTTTTTGCGACACCGGCGATATCGATGTTTGGCGGTACTGGTTTTGGCATTTTCCCCCGAGGACCAAGGATGATACCAAGTGTTTTTCCAATCGTTGGCATTAGTGGTGCCTCGGCGATGAAGAAATCATACTCATCTGCGATCTTTTTGAATTTTTTCTTATCTTTTGCGAGTTCCTCGATTTCCTCAGGTTTAATGAGCAGATCAACGTGATTTTTTGATTTCAGGGCAAGATCCCCACTGGCGAAGAGAGCGAGTTTCGCCTCGGTCCCCCGACCATGAGGCAACATCACTTCATCTTCGATACGGTTCTTCGCATCGTTCATGTCGATGTTCTTGAGGTTTATGACGACGTCTACCGATTGTTTGAACTTTCGCTCAAGTTTTTTTGATTCTTCGATTGCTTTTTGAACTGCTTCTACAGTTTTACTGTCTGCCATGATTCATCATCGACGCTTTTAAGTATATTTGTTACTCCAGAGGGTAACGTAGTTCTCGGGAATAAGAATCTTATTTATAAAAGTTTGTGTCATAGAGATCATCGTCAATCAGAGGTGATTCTCTCCAGAATTAACGTAAAGACATCCTCTGGGTCGCGGATTTTCCGTAGTTCTTTTTTCCCGATAATCGGGGTCCCCTCCAGGTTCTTCTTCTCGACATCCTTATCGGTAAAGACAACGGCATGTTTCTTTGTGATCTTCGAAATACTACTGATGAAATGAGCTTTTTCCGCAAGTTTCTTGTTGTATTCCTGTACACAGGTGAGAAGGATTTTTTCCTTTTCTTTGCTGAGCGCCTCAAAGGGGCAGCGACCCATGGGGATAACACGATAACCGATGTTCTGAAGCAACGTGAATATCTCCGATTGTAGTTCTTTTGTGTCCCCCTGGTCTTTTTTGTAGAACGGTAACTGTTTGGTTTCCATGAGCAGTGGTTTAAGGAGGTCAATCGGCAGGGTCACCGTCTGTTCGAACATCTCCTCAATGCGGTCAGCGATATCGATTCGCGCACTCATCCCATCCTCGTACATGCGGACGGTGCGCCGTGTGACGCGAACGTGGTGCGCAAAACTGCCTAGTGAGATATTTTTCTCCTGACGTAATCGTCGTATTTTCTCGTGGTCAAGGTTGACGTATAACCCGCCGGGTGCTGCATAGGCTCGCACCGGGATTTCCTCAAGTAAATGGTTTTGTAATGTTGTTGCAGTCACGGTTTGGATGCCGAACCTGAAATACGCCACGTCATCCTCAAGGACGTTCATCCCGTTCTTTTCTCCGATAAGTAACGGTGTGGCTTTGAGCAGATACGCTAGTGCACGCATCTCATTCGCAACATCCTCGGAGAGTCCATCAATGTTTGAGAGGACTTTGATGATGAGCAGGGTTTCTCCTCGTCGTGCCACGAGGTCGAAACCTGGGAGACGTAACGCGCATTGATCCGAGACAGAAAAACCCGCGCTCCCCAAAAACTCTCTGATGTGGGTAAGTAGTTCGATTCTATCCATAGGTAATGAAGCTTAAAGTACGACCTCTCTAATAACGTTTTTGGTGAATCATCATCTGGATAGGCATTGACGACACTGATTCTGTACGCGGTGGGTGTACCACGTATGTGGCGCGGACCATCATACAAAAAATCATACAGGACTACGAAATCATTGGGTACCCACGGCTCGTCCGTCTGAACCCGAATGTCCCCTGGAAGACC
>DATMXJ010000261.1:0-8733 GCA_035561675.1 Thermoplasmatota archaeon | reverse complement strand
CCGTCTACTGGTCTTCTCTCGCCCCTCAGGTTTTGGCCGAGGGAACCCTCCGTATCCGCTGGTGGCTCGTCTGAACCGTCGTTGTCCTCGTTTCAGCTCACTTGCCTTCCGTTTTTTCATTTTGTCAACTTCGTGAAGCGTGTGTTTTTTACAGTAAGGACAGTACCGTTTGATTTTCCTTGGTATCTTCATAGATATCACAGTTCGATTGTAACCGTAAGTAAGAAAGGTATATAAAAATGTAGGGTGCCTTATTTCACCTGTTTGACCACCTTTTTTTTCAGGAGTGGTTCTGTCATTTCACTCGGCATTGAAAGCACATCTTCTTTGCGCAGCAAATAGGATTTTCCATCGGTGCCAATAAACTCAGGGGTGTCTTCTAAGACCCGGACGATGGGGTGGGTATTTGAATCTTCTTTCACAGGAGCAGGTGTTGGTGATGCTGGTGGTGTCGCGGTAGGCGGATCCGTTGGTTTTTCAAAGATTTCTTTACGAGAGACCATGATTTGTTCAACAAGGGAACGGTACAATTTTTTTTCGATTTCAAGAAAGTTCGTCAGATCAGGGGTAGCGCCACGCGCGGTCGCAAGAGCAGCCTGAACAATTTTTTTCTCCCGAAGCTCATAGATGCTGTTTGCGATTTTCCTCGTGTTTTGGATTTCATCGCCGAAGAGCTTGAGTTTCAATGGGTTCTTTTCATGTTCAATGCTTCGCTCAATGGTTTTCATATACGACGAAAGATCCTTGTAGAAACCGACAGTGATTTTTGTAAGAAGAGATAATGTTTGTTCATCTTGCTGGATTCTACGCAGTGTTTTATAGTTGATATCCTCGTGTTCATCCATACTTGTTCGTTACATCTTAACTGATGTTAAATAGTTTTAGCTCTGCCTTAGATTACTCGTGTCACGTATTGACTGTAAATAAGTATGAAAGCTAAAGGATCGGGGCCATAGACTGTAGATGGTCAAACTTTATTCCAAACCAGTCGTACTAATCCGAAAACTCGCTTTTTTCCCCTCGGGTTGTGACCGGTGTTTTATGATGATTGCTTCCCGCTCCCCTATTCCTTTTTTATCGAACCGTAAAATCGTTTTTGTCATATGCTCAGCATCACGGTTCGTAAAAGGTCTAACCTCACCTTTCTTATTTGTATAAACCTGCTCGGTGATAATCACACAGATATCCTTTTCTCGGGCAGCGAGCTGAAGGTTGGTGACTTGTCTGGTAAACGAACGTATCGATCCTTCCCTGTCCTCTTCAAGATTCAATCGATAAAACATCGTAATCGTATCAACAACGATAAGACCTACCCCTTTCATCGCGACCGCATCGCAAATCATCTGTTCTTGTGATGCAAACGATGTCGGAGTGAAGAACAGGATGTCATGTAGAATATCTTTATAATCACAGTCCACACAGATCTGCCGTATCCTCTCAAACGAAACACCCTCGGTATCAATATATGCGACCTTTTTTTTAGAAGAAACGCATTGACGAGCTGCCTGAAGGCAAAAATTGGTTTTTCCTGATCCGGCCTCACCGTAGATCCGTGTGATAATTCCGCTTTCAAGACCACCCCCAAGCAAAGCATCTAAAGGGTGACATCCGAGAGATAACAGCGTCATGACAGACACCCTGAGGGAACAGGAAGATAAAGAACCTTTGGAAAATCAACCTTTGAGTATTTCATCAAAAACATAGGTCTCCCATTCGCGTCTCCCCAGAGCTACCTCCAGTTCCAGAGGGGTTATGATCGGTTTTTTATATTGGAGATAATCATCAATGGCTATCCGTGGACAGGCGGTTGACACATAACAATCGAGATCGAACCCTTGGAGAGATACGGGGGAAAACTCATCCTGGGTGATCAGCAGGGAAAGTTTACCGGCAGCATCAAGCATCTGTTGAACCTCGTAGGCTTGTTTTATGCGTTGTTGACCACGTTTTAACCCGATGAGAATTCCAACTCGTCGTGCATTCCGGCACGCGAGGATCGCGCCATAACGCTGTCGTAATATGTTATTTTTCATATCCTCGATTTCTTGTTTTTTCACGGTATTCGTATAAGGATCAGCAGCGATCACCGGTTTTTTTGTACTCATCAAAAGACCAACTGGGTGAAACGTTCCACTCCCGATGAATAAAAAACAATCGACTTGTTCTGTGAGGTTCGCCCCAGCAGAAAAATTACAGCCGAGGATCTGACCCCTTGATGTGATGCGCTCATCGCCTTCAGTGATGAGCGGCTCAAGACCATGTTGTCGTATAATTTTTTCAACAGTCTCAAGGGTATGGAGATGTTGCGCGGTGGTGACGAGACCTATTTTTTTTCCTATCAAGGAGGGGATCGCTTTTTCGACAACCTTGGAAACGTCCAGTGTTGATTGCGCGTTTACAAATATGGTCGGAATCCAGAAATTTTCGACATCCGCTATTGCGGTATGACCGATATGAATGACACAGTCGACATCCATGTTTTTTAGTTCGTAGTTCACCACATCACAAGCGCCAAAGCAAGGGTCTGCAGACACAAGAACGGTAGCACCTGTCTCTTTTCTGATGAAATCAACAAGCGGAAAAATACTGCGTTTCAATCCTTCAGGGACCTGCACCGCGATTGTTTTGTAGTGGTTTTGTATAATAACTTGCGTCGCAGATTCCACATCGACGATATAGCCTGAAATCTCCATTATACCACCTCGTGTACATGAGCAAGGAGTTGCTGAAAGAAGCTCATCCGAAAGTCGTAGGAGTCATTCGAGGTATCTATCGTATGGCACCTTTCATCAGCAGTAAATGGTTCAAATGTTGTTTTTTGTACCTGATAGATCTCCCAGCGGCCATCGGAAACAGATTTTTTCCTCACTCGATCCTCCAACCGTTTCTTTACGATTGCATCAGGGCAGATGCACTGTACAATAACCACCGCGGCATGATGTTTTCCCGCGATATGAGATGCCATCTCCCGGTATTTTTTCTTCTGGAATGTCGCATCAAGAACGACGTTTTCCCCTTTTTTTAAGGACTGTGATGCGCGCTGCATGACCTGTTCGTAGGTCCCATCGATCCTTTTTGAGTCATATAGGCCGGTGTTGTACTGATCGTGGTGTTGCTCATAACGAT
This sequence comes from Thermoplasmatota archaeon, assembly GCA_035561675.1. Classification (GTDB taxonomy): domain Archaea; phylum Thermoplasmatota; class E2; order DHVEG-1; family DHVEG-1; genus SM1-50. Next base: position 5,607 of record DATMXJ010000261.1, on the reverse strand, counting down.
CGATCCCCGCTGCCTCTTTTCGCACGATATCAGTATTGATGAGTGTCGCGTGATAATCAACCGAGATTTTGCGTGCCACCGTCGATTTCCCGGTTCCAGATAAACCAGTGACAAGGAAAATCAATGGTTTGTTTTTCTTTAGATCAAGGGAAAATAACCTTGTATAATACTGTGATAACTCAAAATATTTTTTCGCTGATGCTAAAAGACGCTTTTTCGTGATTGGGTCTATATGGGGGTCATTGAGCTGGAACCCATGGACTTTCCCACGGACGAACGCTCGGTATGATTTGTAAAAATTCAGCATGGAAAGCACACCAGGGTCCTTGCTTTTTTCCACGTATTTTTCAATGAAATAGCTTGACAGGTACGGATGATTCAAGTAATCGAGGTCCATCGCTAAAAACCCGACATCTGAGGCAACATCGCAGAACCGGAAGCGGTCGTTAAACTCGATGCAGTCAAAAATATGGATAGATTCACCTGATACCACGATGTTCCCTGAGTGTAAATCCCCATGACAATCGTAGATCTTCCCTTCTTTCATTCGGCGTTCGAACGCTTCCTTTTTCCGTTCGAAAAACGTAGCGACTTCATCCTTGACGTACAAAAATGTCTCCTTTGGAACCGTGATGTCGATCATTGGCCGGGTTTGTTCGAAATTCTCATCAATGTTCTGTTTGACCGAGGGTAATGCCCCATAGTTGGTGATTTCTTCGGTTGGTTCTTGCGTGGTATAAAAATCGATCAAAATCGTAATGAGATGGTCGATGATCTCCTCAGAAATTTTCCCTTGTTGAAGCATGTTTGTCATGATGCATTCCTGAGGGAATTCTTTCATTTTTAATGCGTACTCGACGATGGTTCCATCCCCATCAAGAGTAAGGGTGTTATCTCTTTTAGTGATGGGGAGAACATCAAGATACATCTCAGGGCAGAGCCTTTTATTCAGTCGCAGCTCCTCTTCGCAGAAGTATTTTCGTTTATCCAAGGTTGAAAAATCGAGGAATCCGAAGTTCACTGGTTTTTTGATCTTGTACGCGTAGGTTCCTGTGAGGGCTACGTAGGAGATATGGGTCTGTAGCAACTGAACTGAGGTCACATGAGGCCCATAAAACTTGGGATTATTCAGATGATCAAAAAGCATTCCCTGGTTCATACCCATGTGGTAGACCCTGACTTTTTATAAGACTTGTCGTCCAAAAAGGTCACTTGATACCTCAACACAGAGATCAAAGTAGAATAGAGTGATGGTTCCCTAGTATTTTCTAGTGGAATGTACAAAAAAAATATAATTTATGCGGGAAATGCAAGGATCACAAAAACGGCTTGAATGCATAAGAGAATAACCGCAGCAGGGAGAAACATCTTGTACATCCGAGTTGTATCAGTCTTTAAATATTCACTACTTAGGACATTGCAGAGATGGATTGGTGAGATAAGATACCCTATCAGAGAGCTCATGAAGATAAGGCTTGTCAAACCAAGAGGCTGTATTCCGGTGAAGATGAAAAAAGATTCGACAAGCGGGTAGGAAAGAGCGACGGCTCCAAGATTATAACCAGTGAGAGTCCCAAGGAGAAGTGGAATGAGAATCACGATAAACAGTGCGGGGAAAGCGAGGTTTTGCATCGTTTCTGTGATCAATACATGTATCTGAGAAATCTGTATCATCTCCCGAAGGATCATGATCCCGAATATCGCAAACACTAAGTTCCACGTAAACGATTTCTTCATGATACGAGCATAGGTCCTCACATCGATATGAATGAGGAGATATAACAAAACAAGACTCAATGAAACACCGATTAAGAAACATCGTGTTTCTGAGAGACCAACAAATGTTAATGGATAAAACAGAAGAGGGACAATCGGTGGCAAGATAAACATTAATCCGTGATACTCCTTCTTGACAGTTCCTATTATCTCAGGAGCACTTTTCGTATACCGTCGAAGGAAAAAAAATCCAATCAGAAGTACCCCAAGGAATGAAGGAATATTAGCAAGCATGAGCATCTGGATGGGGATGCCGGAGAATTTCACGCTACAGATCAGTATCATCGCTGATGAAATCGGATAGATGGGAAACCAAATATGTCGGAACCAGATATTCAAAAAATTCTTCTGATTGCTCTTCAGTTTGTATTTATCTCCTTCCTTATCAATGAGTGGCGCAGAAAACAATGCTCCCCCTGGTACAGGCATTAAACCATAGACCGCAGGGATCACAGCGAGTGTTCCCCCCTTAGAGAAAAACGTTCGGAGACTATCAATAAGTTTTGTAATTGCCCCTGTTTCTTGCATTGTTTTCGCTAAGATGAAGATCAATGTCATAAGCAATGCTAGTTCTATCGTCTCTGTAATGATTTCTTGTTTTTCAAACGAATAGAAACTTGCTTCAATTATTGCTTTCGGGATATCGAGTGGTGTGATAAGTTGAAGAGAAAAAACACCGACGATTAGGGAACCAAGAAACAAGGATAAACCAAAATTCACCTTTTTTCGGATGAGGAGAATAATGATGATGAACGCAAGAATAACACCGATAAGATTCAGCATGACACACCAGAAATAATCGTTGGATTTAACTAGTTAACTCCGAAGCGATTTTCTCAGCAAGTCCCAATGTTTTTTCCACATCGATGGTCAGGAATTCTTTCTCAAGCATGAGTGGTGTACCATTCACGATGGTGGTACACACATCCGTTCCTCGTACAGCGTAGACAAGGTGGGACACTGGGTCATGAAGCGGGGTGAGATGCGGTTTTTTTAGATCAATCATGATGAGGTCAGCGGTTTTTCCTTCCTCAACAGAACCAAGAGCATGTCTCATGCCAAGGCAGGCGGCACCACCAAGAGTTGCTAGATCGACAACGGTCTGGGCAGGCAGGACTGTCGGGTCCCAACGGTGATTCTTATGGACAAGAGCGCAGAACTTCATCGTCTCAAACATATCAAGGGTATTGTTACTAGCCGCACCATCGGTCCCAAGACCAACAGGGACATGTGCATCGAGAAGCTCAGGGACAGGCGCAAAGCCACCGGTCGCAATTTTCATGTTACTCACCGGGCAATGGGATACTGACACACCTGCGGTTTTCATATCCAGTATCTCATTTTTTGTAATCCATCCACAATGCGCAAGAATCGTATCTTTTTGCAACAACCCATGTTTTTTTAATTGCTCCACGGGTCGTACCCCATATTTTTTTTCTATGTCGTACACCTCATCCCGTGTCTCAGAGCAATGGGTATGCAAGGGAACATGATGTCTCGTCGCAATATCAAGGGCTTTCTGAAGAGTCTCTGGTTTACAGGAATACGTACTATGCGGTGCTATCACAGGTGAAATCAAGGGATTGTTCTTCCAGCGTCGTACAAATTGTTCACATTGCGGGATAAGTTCTCCTGCGTCGTACTCTGGGGTATCAAAATCGATAAGGGCAAAGCCAAGGAATCCACGCATCCCGACCCTTTCGGTGACTTTGGCGATCGTTTCCTCAAAAAAATACATGTCAAGGTATGATGTCGTGCCTGACGAAATCATCTCGAGAAGGCCTAGTTCTGTCCCAGCCTCAACGGCTTTTTTGTCAAGTTTTGCTTCAACTGGCCAGATCCGTTGAGCAAGCCAATCCCCTAGGACCATATCATCTCCGTACCCGCGAAACAAGGTCATGGGGATATGGGTATGGGTGTTGATCAGACCAGGTAACACAAGTTTATGTGTTCCATCAATCTTAAAATCAGCTTCCAGAGAAATAGGTTTCTCCGAACATTCTACGATCACATGATCATCAATGTAGATATCACCATGGATCTGCCGTCGAGAATCATTCTGGGTTAGAATCGTGGAATTTTTAATGAGAATGCTCATTCTTAATATCTCCACTTATAGATAATGATGATATTGTGGGTTTATGACAATTTAAATTTTAAGTGACTTTTTTCTGTTATTGCTGCTGTGTAGATGTTTTGTGTGTTTTTGAATGTTCTTATTTGAGTGATTACAAATGCGAGGGGGCGGTGATTAGAATTGATTAATCCTAAGCTTTATTTCAAAAGAGAATGATTCCAACCGCTAAACATTCCATTATACCGCGATTATCCCTTTTTTTCATTCCATCTTAATATATTGATATAAAATATCAATTTATGGTGGGTTATACATGACAGAGATATGTGCAGAATAAGTGTATCCCACTACCGAATAATTGTAATAATAATGCGGAGTAAAATCCAACCAAACAGATTCATACCCCGAGAAATCACTCGGTGCCATTAGAGTAACCAATATCTCTGCTTCTTCTTGTTGCTCCAATATTAATTGCGATGGTAGGGATATGTTCCAACCGGGTGGCGAATCATCGACTTCGCTTTCAACGAGTGTTTTTCCGTTCCCATGGTTATATATTTCTAAAGGAACTTCCACTTGGATGAGCGGTGGCGTCTCGAAAGTTTGTCCTTCAGGATAATTAATACCTAACCCTGAACGGTATTGAGCCATCACATAAATCGTTTCGCGATATGTCGTGCCGCGTATAAGAACAAGAGAACCGGATGGCCCTAATATCGGTTCAATCCTAGTTTCAATTGTTATTGGAATCAATTCATAGGCAGGCGTCCAATAATCTAAGTCAATTGTCAGTTGATTCATGCTTATTTGTTGGATGTTTTCCTTTGGAGGTAAATAGAGAGGTAATTGATTAAATGTAAGAGACGAAGAACTCCAGGGTGAATTATCAATCAGAAAATTCGCATTAAGTTTTTGATACGAATAAAAGAGGTTAATCAAACGACCAAAAAGCCCCCAGGTGACCCAAAATGAAACATTCAACGGAACTATAGGCGGGGAATGCTCTAAGTCGATCTCTTTTGTTAAATTTTCATCCCAAGAAATATTTATATTGGTTTGTAAACCAAAAAATATCTCTTGAGGTGGGACAAAACTTACGGGGATGCCCTCAGGTTTTGCCACTGAAGGAATAATGCTTATTTCAAGGAATGAGATGATGATTCCAATCACTAAACATTTTCTAATCAATGGATTTCTGTTCATTATTTTTCCTCCTTTATAATTTTATAACAAGGTTCTCCTATAAAAATACTCGTAATTTGACGTTTTTATATAGTTATTAGACTTTTGAGACTGTAATGTCAATAGACATCGCTAACATTCGTAATAAAATGATGAAGGTATTCCCTCCACCCCGAGGGAATATCGCACTGTGTTGAACCATTCAATATACTCATCGAGTAAAAGGGAAGCATTTTCAAACACCTTGTCCAGGATGAGATACTCTTCTTTGAGATTGCGAATCGCTCGTTCAACTTTTCCTTTGGTCTCCGGATAATGAGGGGGTGCTGGTTCATAGAGGACTTTGTGTGTTTTACACCAGCATTTGAGGTCGTTGCTTTTAAATTGGGATCCATTGTCGCAGAGGAGTCGTCTGGGATGGCGATAGTGTTTCACTGCCTCGTGGAGAGCAGTGACGACCTCCTCCTTTCTAATCGAGGAGTACAGCCTGCAATAGATGATGAACCGGGAATGGTCATCCACGATGATCAGAGCGTAGAGTCGTTTTCCATCCAGAAGAAATGGTCCTTTGA
>DATMXJ010000260.1:0-3030 GCA_035561675.1 Thermoplasmatota archaeon | reverse complement strand
CGATTCGCAATCTCAAAGAAGAGTATCTCATCCTGGACAAGGTGTTTGAAAATGCATCCCTTCTTCTGGATGAATATATAGAATGGTTCAACACAGTGCGATATTCCCTCGGGGTGGAGGGAATACCTTCATCATTTTATTTCGAATGTTAGCGATGTCTATTGACATTACACAAAGAAAACCTTTAATAGATGAAATTAGATAAGAAATACGGATGGGTATTTGCGCAATTTACACTAATTACAGGAGAGGGATAAGTGGGACGACAAAATAACAAGCAGAGTATTGTTTTTTTAATTCTTCTCCTTTATTTCTCAACAGTACTTTCCACTGTATCAGCAGCGCAGGATGCAACTCTTTCAATACACATGTTACAAGGGGAACAACAAACCCGCTTCAACGCACCAGTGCTCGTATCAGGCATCTGGCATTATGTGAACATTACCACAGCTCAGAGCATCGATGAATTATCCCTTCGATTCTACAAGGGAGTACTGATTCCAAGCGGAGAGAAAAATGAAACAAACTATTACGAATGGAACTATAACAAAAATACTGCTTCGGTCTGGTCCGATGTCAGCGGATATGAGATCAAGTATATTCAACAGGACTTGTGTCATGATACGAACACGATGTATAGTTTCTGCATCGGCATAAAAGATTTCATGCCAAACATCGTTGATTATTATGAAAACTGGACCGCTGAAGTGTCCTCTCTTGGAACAATGATTCATTCAGAAACCATTGTTGTAGAAAAACCAAAAACCGGTGTCTCCTTAAGCAAACCATCATCCATCATCTTTCATGTTGATCCGTTCACCATCATGGACGCGGTCGGTGATAATTTCTTCAAGATAGGAAACATCGGGAATATCCCTTTTTCCATCAATTTTGACAACGAAAGATACAGTGATGTAGAAATTAATGATATGAATACAAAGTTGTTACCAGAAGAAATCATCACTCATTATGTTACGGTTCATTCAAGGAGTTGGCCACCTGGGTTTAAAACGATTGATATCCAGTTGAACGGTTCGTATCCTCGGTTGTATTTCGTTGACACCAATGCCACCGTCACCCTGTACACCTCCTTTATCATTGACGTGCCGCAGTTGATTATCTATGTTGGGCATAGCAATTACAAGATCGATGAGCTCCAGGGGACAGGAATCACCTTCCAGTACATAGAAAATTTAAACATGTATGAAGGAGAGATACGGGACGTCACTGCATATGTTTCTGGTAACGGGGCAGTCACCGCAGAGCTCTGGGCAGATGAAAAAAATATCAGCATACTGAAACTCTATGACGACGGTATTGAAACACACTCCCCTCTTTCGTTTAGTTCCACGAATGCCTCAGAGCGGATCATCAAGGTGACCGTAAAAGCACTCAGTGAAGGAACAACCGGTATTCTTACGTATCGAATCACCGCAAATGGTATTACAAAAACATACACGACACAGATCAGCATCGGGCCGCCAGAATCCCCTGATGATGAAGACACTGGAGGATCTTTTTCCATCATGCAACTCGTTGTCGTCGGCATCGTTGTTCTCGTTCTTGTCTATATGATTGTGACATATCTACGAAATCGAAAGAGGTAACAGAAGAAAAATGAGGAAAGCTATTGCATCCTTTTTCATACTGTTTATGGCTGTTCTCCTCTGCTCTGTCGTTCTGTCGTTGCACGCAAACGCTGGCCAAGCAGGTGTAGGTGTCATAAACGTTCCCCCAAAATATGGTTACATCCGGGTCGAGGAGCAGGGTGACTACATACGAGTCTATCTCAATATCTCTGATTATAACTCCTGGGCTGATGTTTACAATGTGAGCGTGACCCTTGATAATTATGGGGTCAAGCAGTCCATGTTTCTTTTCCAGCAATATAAGAATCTGGACTCCTTTGTTGAGATCAACGAGTTCAGCGAAACACCGAAAAAAAGGCATCTATTGGATATCGAAAAATGTTTTTTCGAAAAATCAAATGGACAGGAAACGATCGATGAACGCTGCGACATAGCGATACGCTTTGTTTTTCAAAAAACTTTTTTTACTGGTCTCAGCATTGTGATTAATGATCGGACCGGATCTGCTCCGGCGGAGGCATACATCTATTACAACAGTGAGGAGTCCCTGAGAAGCGGTAATACGATAGTGATCCCATGGATAGATGTACAAATTACTCTGACTCTCCCTCCGTATCTGATCGATCTCATTGCAATAATACTAGCAACAATTGGTGTGATGTACTATCTTAAGAAAACAGGGATCTGGGAAAAAAGAAAAGAAATCTACGAAAAAATCTCATAGTCGGTCATGGCTTTTTCCAAACTGTTTCTTTATATTTTTCTCAATCTATCTGCTTGTAAAATTTATCTTCATCTTCTTCTTCAAAGCCAGCTATGAACCACAATTCATCTACGAACTCACACCACTGTATCTGTTATCCGGATTCAGTAACGTGCAGCTCCTCTCGGTTTCCCTTTTAGTTATCGTTTTGGACCTGGCCCTTCATCTCCAGTCAAGTAAACGAAATTTACTGTTTTCCTTCCTCCCAACAGCCCTCATGCTTTCCGGTGTCGGGTTCATTATCATGTTCAACCCCATGGATTTGTCCTATGTCTTTCATTATCTCTTCTTCGGCTGTCTGTTACTTGTTGTTCTCATTGATTATCAGTATGTCTTAAAAGGTGTAGACGCTCCAAGGCTCTTCAAGATGAAAGAACCGGTAGCATTGGAAATGAACGAACCAGGGCCTCCTGTGTCACGAGCACCTTCTTTTTTTACAAAAATAAAGCCTACTCAACATCCTTCTGCTCCTCTTCGCCATGAGAATGCCGCTGAATTTCAAAGAATATCAGATGCTATGGTTCAGAAAATGCAAAACGTAGTCAATGACCTGGAAAGAAAAACAGAACGAATAGAAAAATTGGAAAACATACTTGGTCAGCAACAGAAACATCCCCACTCCATTGAAAAAATATTTCCAACTCAGGACGTTCCTTCAATTGACAGATCAGATAAGGA
>DATMXJ010000259.1:0-6035 GCA_035561675.1 Thermoplasmatota archaeon | reverse complement strand
ACAGGAAAGCTGCTCGCAGAAAAAGCAAAGCGGAGGTAATCATGAATACCTTGAACATCCGGCCAGGGCAAACCATCGCAGACATCGGATCAGGCGGTGGATTCTTCACATTCCTCTTTTCACAACAGGTGGGGAAAGACGGAAAAGTCTATGCGATTGATACGAATCAAGACTTCCTTGAATTTATAGACAAACAAGCAGCCAGACATAAACTTACGAACATAACAACTTTACTTGCGACAAAACACGCTATCCCGCTGCCATCGCACTCCATCGACCTTCTCTTCGTTCGTAGCGTATATCATCATCTACAGAACCGTACTTTCTATTTCTCAGAAGCAAAAAAGGTTTTGACATCACAGGGGCGAATCGCCGTCATTGAATATTCCCAGAAGGGTTTTAAGTACAGTTTCCATCGACGATGCGGTCATAATGTTCCGAAAGAAATCATCATCGATGAAATGACCAAAGCAGGGTACAAGGTGTCAGCATCATTTGATTTTCTGCCAGTCCAATCCTTTACTATCTTTACACCAATTACGTAAAAAAGGGGAGGAAACGAAGCTTAACGATATTGTTAAATACCTCCACAACCCTAATATTAACAATTGTTAATTAGGAAGATAGGAGACCACACAATGAAAAAAAGATCATCAATGATACTCATACTTCTCAGTATATTGATTCTTCTTCCCACCTCATTCACAGGGTGTTTCGAACAACAACACATCCAGCTCGATGCAGTCGAAATACGAGAATACCAAGGAGAAAAACTTTCTTCAGTCAACGACTTTCGGGAGAACTCCATCAAAGGACCACAATACATCAACACATCGACCTATCAGCTGAAAATAACCGGGTTGGTAAAAAATCCAAAAAACTATACCTATGACGAAATCATCGCCACATTCCAGCATTACAAAAAGGTCGTCACCCTGGATTGCGTGGAAGGCTGGAGCGTCAAAATCCTCTGGGAAGGCATCCTTATAAAGGATCTTTTGAACCAAACATGGCCAGATCAAAACGCTACGACAATCATCTTCAAAGCATATGACGGGTACACCACTTCCTTCCCCCTGAACTACACCACAGACAACAACATCCTGCTTGCATACAAGATGAACAATGCAACCCTCCCACCAGAACTCGGGTTTCCCTTCCAACTCGTCGCAGAGAGCAAATGGGGATACAAATGGATCAAATGGGTCACAGAAATCGATCTCTCAGACAACCGCAATTATAAGGGATACTGGGAAAGCAGAGGATATTCAAACAGCGGGGATCTGAACACAAGCTTTTTTGAAAAGTGGCCACTATGAATCTACTTCGAATCATTAAAACTCTCACCCATATCCTCCTCACAATTATCATCATCCTTTTCATCATCACCGGATTTGGGATCACCAATTACCAGATTATTGAATCACTTACGCTCGGTGGTCTTTCCAAACCACTATCGTTTCAAATACATACCAATTTAATCCTCCCGTTAATCATTCTGTTAGTTCTCCATATTTCCTTTTCCATTGGCAATAAAATTCAGAAAGAGAATCATTCCTAATATTCCATGTTTGTAACGTGCATCAGAAAAAACAATTTAAGCTCATTACCTTTTAACATCACTTGTGAACACAAAACAACTCGGTGTCGCAACGATACTGCTTGCTAGCATCATGTGGGCGATAGAACCAATACTGGTGAAACTCTCCTACGAAAACTCTGATTTCCTCCATACCTCAGCAATACGAGCACTGGTTGCTGCACTCACTGCATTTCTCTACATCGCATTGACAAAACAGTCTCCATTGAAGGTAACCAGAAAACAGCTTCCCCCTTTGATCTATATCGCACTTGTCGGGTCACTGGTTGCAGATTTCATGTATTATGTCGCGTTATCTCAAATCCCAGTGATCAACGCTGTCATCATCGGCCATATGCAGCCGGTCTTCATCATCGCAATCGGATTTTTTCTGCTGAAAAACGATACGCTCACCAAGTTCGACTACCTTGGCATTGTTCTGATGATTCTCTCCGGTTTGCTCGTCACCACCGGAACATTGGATAACCTGGTCGGCCTGAGGTTCGGCACTCTCGGAGACCTTATCGTCTTATCCGCGACTATCGCCTGGGCGACCTCCGCAATCGTCATGAAAAAATACCTTACCAGGATGGATGCAGGCATGATTACCTTCTATCGCTTTTTCTTCCCCACCCTTATTTTTGCAGCATATCTCGGTGTGACATCATCATTTTTTATTGCCAATATCTATCAGGTGTGCATCGGTGTGATTATCGGTGTTGGTACCATCCTCTATTATGAAGGGTTGAAACGGTTGAAAGCAGCACAAGCGTCAGGTCTGGAGCTATCGGCCCCGTTTTTTGCAGCAATATTTGCGTTTCTCTTTCTCAATGAGCTTACTACCGGTATGCAAATCATCGGGATCGCATTGCTTTTTGGTGGTGTGTACCTCATCTCAAAAAAAGAAAAATAACTCCTTTTATGTCCCACCAACTGCTTTTCGTATCGCCTGAGCAAACGACAAGACGTCCTCCGGTTGTGTCGTAAACGAACACATGAGTCGCACTTCACAGGTGCGTTCATTGAACCGATGGAAATAGTATTGCTTCTGAAGACGTATGATACATTGATTCGGGATGATTGCGTACACCATGTTTGCCTCTACCTTTTGAGACATCTCAATCCCAGGGATACTCTGGAGTTGTTCTGCGAGGAGCTGGGCCATCTCATTGGCATGAGAAGCATTTCGTAACCAAAGATCATGAGCCAAAAACGCGGAGAACTGTGCAGAGATGTACCTCATCTTACTGGTCAGCTGCATGCCTTGCTTCCGGATAAACTCAAAATTCTTCGCAAGATTCTTATCGAAAAACACCACTGCCTCCCCGTACATCATGCCGTTCTTTGTTCCTCCAAAGGACAAGACATCAACACCAGCCCCTCCGGAGATCTCATGTAAACCGGTCTTCAAAAACGCTGCTGCGTTACACAACCGGGCACCATCCATATGCACTAACATCTTATGCGCATGAGCAAAATCAGCAAGTTTCTGCATCTCATTCGGGCGGTACACCGTCCCCCGCTCAGTGGCCTGTGTGATTGAAACCACATGCGGTTGAGCCATATGAGGGTCATCGACTCCAATCATATACGGGTCGATCAAATCGACCGTAAGTTTTCCATCAGGTGTTGGGATATTCACCAGTTTCGTTCCAATATAATTCTCAGGTCCACAACATTCATGGACCGTCAGATGAGCACTCTCCGCACAAAAAATGGAGTGAAACGAGTCAGTCACACTTCGAAGCCCAAGGATGTTTGCTGCAGTCCCGTTGTACACAAAGAAGACAGCAGACTCTTTTCCAAAAATCTCTTTGAGTCTGTTGATCGCTTGGGTGGTATACTCATCATGACCATAGGCTACGACATATCCATGATTGACGTTTTGAAGGGCACTGAGAATATCTGGATGTACACCGGAATGGTTATCGCTTCCAAAACCCGTAAATACCGACATGCATGCATCAAGCAGCAATTGTTATAAAAAATCTTCTATCTGATTATGTATACTGTCTGTCAGTAGAATAAAAAAAAGAAAAAAAGAATTAGTAAAAAAATAATGAATCTAAATAGAATTTATTTTTTACTAAAATCTTTTTGGGCGATGTTGTTGATAACAGTCCCTGCAATACACAGGTTTTGTACCATTTGGTACAAACGGAACTTCGCATTCTTTCCCACAATCTGCACAGGTCGCTTTATGCATTTCTCGTGGTGCGCCCCCATAACGACCGCGTCCTTCTTCTCTATACATATTTATTACTTCCTAATATTGCGGTTGTATTAATCATGCGGTATATAAACGTATACCTCGACGAATCAGAAGGAAAAAACAAGCGGTTTCTTGTTTTTTACAGAAAGAATAGACGTTGTTTAACCATAACATAAACCTAATAAAAATCTTTTATCGATAAAACAGCCCCGGGCGGATTTGAACCGCCGACGTTGGCTCCAAAGGCCAAAATGTTGCCACTACACCACGGGGCTAGATGCTCATACCGGGAATCTTTGATTTTATTTAAGCATATGCATTCTGAAAGCTGTGAAAATGATTTATTTCTTCTGCGCGGTTTTCTGAAGTTTCGCCCAGGAGTCACGCAGCTCAACAGTTCGATTCAGAACCAATGAATTCTTCGTCGTCGTTGGGTCGACACAGAAATATCCGAGGCGTTCAAACTGGAAACGATCAAACGGCTTCAGGGACGCGATCTCAGGTTCGACTTGACAGTCACGGAGCACCTCAAGGGAATTCGGGTTGAGGAATTCTTTGAAGTCTACACCTTTCTGTCCCACAGGATCAGTGACCGTGAAAAGCCTGTCGTACAATCGTACTTCTGTGGGAACCGCATGCGGCGCGGAAACCCAGTGGATCGTGGATTTGACTTTTCTGCCATCCGGGGCGTATCCCCCTTTTGTCGCAGGATCATATGTACAGCGTAGCTCGACCGGTTTTCCGTCTTTTTTTACCACATCAACGCATTTAATGAAATACGCGTAGCGGAGCCGCACCTCCCGGCCTGGTGCGAGCCGGTAATAATCCTTTGGTGGGTTTTCCATGAAATCATCCTGTTCAATGAATAGTGTTTGTGAAAACGGGATCCTCCGGGTCCCCATCGTGGGATCCTCAGGGTTGTTGACCGCCTCAAGTTCTTCATTCTGATTTTCAGGGTAGTTCTCAAGGATAACTTTGAGTGGATGGAGGACTCCCATAAATCGTGGTGAGGTCTTGTTCAGATCCTCCCGGATGTTATGTTCAAGGAACTCGAAATCGACGATGCTGTTGAATTTCGCAACACCAATCCGTTTACAGAACATCCTGATCGATGATGGAGAATAGCCGCGACGACGCATCCCGCTGATGGTTGGCAGGCGTGGGTCATCCCAGCCGCAGACATGGTTTCCTTCCACTAACTGGAGGAGTAGTCGTTTACTCATGACAGTATAGGTGAGGTTCAATCGGGCGAACTCGATCTGCTGCGGATGATACACCCCGAGTGCTTCCAGGAACCAATCATACAGCGGTCGATGGTTCTCAAACTCAAGGGTACAGATCGAATGGGTGATGCCTTCGATGGAGTCTTCCAGGCCATGCGCCCAGTCGTACATCGGGTAGATGCACCATGCATCACCGGTCCGATGATGACTCGCATGCAGGGTCCGGTACATCACCGGGTCACGCATGTTCAGGTTGGGATGCGCCATGTCTATTTTTGCGCGCAAGACCTTTTGACCATCAGCGAATTCCCCTGATTTCATCCGCTGGAACAGGTCGAGGTTCTCTTCGATAGGCCGATCACGATAGGGGCTGTTCTTCCCGGGTTTTGTAAGGTTCCCTCGATATTCGGTGATTTGGTCAGCAGGAAGATCATCCACATAGGCTTTTCCCGCCTTGACTAATTGCAATGCATACTCGTACATCTGGGTAAAATAATCTGAGGCGAAGAACAAGCGGTCCTCCCAGTCGAAACCAAGCCATTTGACGTTATCAATGATGGACTGGACGTATTCCTGTTCTTCCTTGGTCGGGTTCGTGTCATCGAACCGGAGGTTGCAGAGACCTTTGTAGTCCTCCGCGATACCGAAGTTCAGGCAGATGGATTTCGCATGACCGATGTGCAGGTACCCGTTTGGCTCCGGGGGAAACCTGGTATGGACCCGGCCGTTGTATTTGTTCGTTTTGATGTCTTCATCGATGATTTCCCGGATAAAATCCTTGATTATCTGTTCTGTTGACTCCATGATCCTCACACTCGATTGACAGCCCCGACCAGATTCGAACTGGTGTCTAGAGATCCAGAGTCTCTTGTGCTAACCGCTGCACTACGGGGCTATGACTATGTTAATCGAAACCGGAAGCAGAAATGTTTCATATATAACTTTTCATCTTTCCGAGTTTTCTGATGAGAACGGTGAGGAGGTCTTTTTTCCTTTATTTTTAATAAATTTAACATTGTAC
>DATMXJ010000258.1:0-2167 GCA_035561675.1 Thermoplasmatota archaeon | reverse complement strand
GTCCTTCCTCGACCGCCTTGACAATGACAGAAAAATTATCATCAGTCAGGATGATGTTCGCTGCTTCCTGCGACACCTGTGTCCCAGCCCTGCCCATCGCGATCCCGACATCAGCCTTCTTCAATGCAGGTGCATCATTGACACCATCACCGGTCATGGCGACAATATGGTTTTTCGCTCGGAGTTTTTCCACAATCTTTAATTTATCGAGCGGTGCGACACGAGAATACACCCGAAGGTGCTCGACTCGGTTTTCGAATTCCTCATCTGTCAACTGTTCCAGATCTTTTCCCTCGATCGCCTGGTCTATATCGGAGGCAATACCAACGCTCTCTGCGATGGAAAAACCGGTTTTTAAACTATCACCGGTGATCATCACAACATTGATGTTCGCTTCTTGTGTCTCCCGAATCATCTGTTTTACTTCGTCCTTGGGAGGATCATAGATAGCAGCAGTAGCAAGGAACGTGAATCCTGAAAGACCATTCACATCGATTTTCTGTATATCACCAACATTTGATTTTTTTACAAAACCAATGAGGCGGAACCCTTTCTCAGATCGTGTACTCAGTTCTTTTCCGATATGTTGACGGTGATGATCATCCAGTGTCTGAATCTTACCATCGAGATAATACGAGGTGCAGAACATAAGGATTTTTTCCGGGGCACCCTTGATATAAATGTCCTGTTTCCCAAGACTATCCTTTGTAAGAATCGCAGAGAACATCAGCTCAGAAGAAAATGGAACACTGTCGACAATGTTGAACGAATCGAATTGATCAGGTTTAAAACCATTTAAAATCGATGCTTTAATCAATGCGATCTCAGTGGGATCCCCTAACTCTTTGATGACGTTTCCATCTTGTTCGACGACCTGGGCGGTAGAGCATTTTACAGAGGTTAAAAAAAGATCGTGCAGAAGCGCTGATTTTCCTTCCGCAATCATCTTGAACACATCAGCCATCACGTAGAACTTTATACCAATAAAGAATTCTTTCACCGTCATATCATGTTTTGTGATAGTACCTGTTTTATCAGTGCAGATATAATCGACATTCCCGAGGGTTTCAACCGATGAAAGCTGTTTGATGATGACGGAGTTTTTTGCAAGTCGCTCCATTGCCAGGGATAACGCGATGGTCAAGGATGCGGGCAATCCTTCTGGGAATACCGCGACTAATATGCTAATTGCAAGTAAAATTGAAAAACCAAAGTCCATCCCTCGCAGATACCCCATGACTAGCACAAGAATGAGAGCAACGATTGCCAGTGCAACCAACGATTTTACTTCATGGTCCATTTTCTTTTGGAGAGGTGTGCGTTCGTCTTCGGTCTCCTGAATATTTTTCGCGATTTTTCCTATCTCTGTGATATTCCCTGTTTTTACGACGAGTGCTTTTGCATGACCGTTGAGGACTTTACTGCCAGCGAATACAATATTTTTCATCTCGTAGAGCTTCAGGTTTTTTCCAAGGATCGGTTGTCCATTTTTCTGAATCGGTTCGCTTTCACCGGTGAGATGGGCTTCGTCAACAAGTAAATCTGTCGCTTCAATAAGTCGTGCGTCACTAGGGATAATATCCCCAGATTCAAAGGTAATGATATCCCCGGGTACTAAAAATTTCGAAGCGATGACATCAACGTTTCCACCGCGAATCACTTTACATTGAGGGGAAAGAATTTTTTTCAACTCTTCCGCTGCTTTTTCTGCTTTTCCTTCCTGGATCAGACCAATGATCGTGTTGATGAGAACAACCGCTACGATCGCAAAAGCTTCAAGAGCATCGTTGATGATAAAAAACGAAAGAAGTGCAGCGATAATCAGAATAAGAGCCATAGGTTCAATCAGTGCTTCAATAATTTTTCGATAAATGGTTTTCTTTTTTATCTTTGCGAACTCATTTGTTCCATAAATGTGCAAACGTTCCTTTGCAACTGTTTCTGGAAGACCCTGAGGCGAGGTTTGAAACACTGTAAATAAATCTTCCTTTGTTTGGAAAGAGAAATTTCCGGTCAAATCGATTTTTTCAGGTTCCATTCTATTTTTTTCCTTTTGATTGTCCCCCCTGAAATCATATCTTCTTTTTATTAGTTTTTGATACGAGCAAAAAAATCCTGGTTTTCTTGAGAAAAAACCATAGATTATTAAAGAGTTGGAAGATAAGGG
>DATMXJ010000257.1:0-5399 GCA_035561675.1 Thermoplasmatota archaeon | reverse complement strand
GGTTGATTTCGTGGTTGCGTGACAGATATATTCTTCGTTTCCCCTGTTTGGGTTGGAAGACCAACGACAGGGAAGACAGTCACGATCATCAGCATACATACAACAAGGCAAATGATTTTACTCTTCTTCAATTTGTTTTACCCCCGACATATTATACTAACTATAGTATTTAAATTATCATGACAAAATACTGTTTTTCATGGGGTTTTCGTTTAAAACGTCGAAAAAGAAGTTCGCATACATTTATATACAAAATTTACTTTTATATAAAATTAGGGGAAAATAATATGAGAAACATCATATCGTATTGTATTTGTATAAGTGTACTTCTTAGTGGACTTGGAATCGTCGGGATCTCTGGTGAGAATCTGAGGAATAATCATGATGTGCTGTTGTCACCGGATTCTTCTCCTGATCTCTCTGCTGTTTTGTACACCGCAACTCAGTCTTCTTTGTCGGAGCAGACAGGTATCTATCCAGTGATGGATACGTATCCTTTTGATGCGGGCAAGGGCGACTATCCTCTTGGTGATCTTATCTGGCAGTACCAGATCGGTGGTGGGTCTGATAATAGTCCGAAAGCGATTGCTGCTCTTGATGATATCAATGCTGATGGGTTTGACGATATCGTCATCTGCTCTGAGGATAATACGATCCGCTGTTTCAGTGGATATGCGAATGGTTCAGGCGAGGTTCTTTGGACTCATGAAATCTATTTGGGGAATATCTATCAGCAGCACGGGTTGGCGATAACAGAGGATATCAATGGAGACGGGTACAACGATTGTGTGGTCGGCGCGACTGGTGGTGCTCGGCTCATTCGCTGTATCTCTGGTTTCGATGGTCAGACGATCTGGACGCATGATACCCACGAGTACGGCGACGGTGGATGGGTCTACCAAGTGGATTGTGGTTATGATTACAACGGCGACGGGATCCGTGATGTCGTCGCAGCAACCGGGGATGATTTTTCTGAGACCGGTCCGAAGCGGGTGTATTGTCTGAACGGGCTGACCGGGGTATCTTTATGGGAGCGACCCATGGGTGGACCAGGGTTTGCAGCCATGGGCGTTGAAGACTTCACTGGCGATGGAGTGCCTGATGTGCTTGCTGGGTGTTCCAATGATGCAGAATCCACCGGATATGGAAAAGGGATCAATGGAGCAACAGGTGCTCTGATGTGGACGTATCCAGCCGCTGGTTCCTCGGTCTGGGGTGTTGAACAGCTCGACGATGTTACCGGTGATGGGATATCGGATGTCATTATCGGTGATTTCTCTGGTCATATCTACGGTCTGAATGCTGCGACGGGGACACAAGTGTATACCCTTTCCATCAGCTCTGTGATCATCACCCGTTTAGAGAGACTCGGTGATGTGAACGGGAACGGGTATTCCGATATCATCCCTGCTCATAGCACCACGACAACGACCCAGGTGATTGACGGGTATACTGGTGGGGTGATCTGGTCTCATACGGTAGCGGATCAACCATGGAACGTCGCACGGATCGCAGACATCACCGGGGATACCATCGACGATGTGCTTGTTGGGACCTTGTATAATTCCAATTATGTGTATTTCCTCAACGGAGTGAATGGATCTGAGTTGAAGAAAATCTCGTATGGTCAGGCTGTTGATGCGATCGCGAGCATCCCTGATGTCATCGGTGATTTTTCCATGGAGATGGTTGCTGGTGGGAGAGAAGGGAAGGTCAATTGTCTTTCTGGTGGTGAGAATGGGACTCAACAACAGGTGACCATCACCGCAGAGTTCACCGCAGCTCCCCTTTCCGGAACTGTTCCGTTACTCGTGCAGTTCACGGATCTGTCTACCGCTGAAAACACCACGATTACATCCTGGGAATGGGATTTTGATGATGATGGGATTATTGATTCAAACAATCCTAACCCCACATGGACCTATAATGAGACCGGGACGTTCACGGTGACATTAACGGTATCTGATGGAGAGCGTTCTAACACGGAGAAAAAAGTCGATTACATCACAGTTCTTCCCGCAGGGACCACGATCGTGGAAATCGGAAACATCACCGGGGGTTTGTTTAAGGTAAGCGCAGAAATCGTTAACAAAGCAACACTAAACCTCACTTCGTTGAATTGGAATATTACCCTTGCTGGTGGGATAATTTTCGTTGGAAACTACCATTCTGGGACGATTGCTTCTCTACCGGCGGGTGATACAACTGTCATTGCAGATACAGGTGTGATCGGGTTTGGACGGATTGGTATTACCGTCACGGTCACTGTACCTGATGGTGAGCCAATCACGAAAACAGCAAACGGGTTCCTGCTCTTTTTCGTTGTCATCGGCGTAAAATAAGAGTATTCCATCACCCTTGATTCAAGGATGATTTCCTTGAATTTTTTCTTTCTTTTCAAATAAAGGTGTCACCGTGGGTGCTGGTCGTTCCCAGTGATAGTTCACCGCAGTGGTTTGTCTTAGAATCTGGTAGTCGAGAAGAGATGGGTTGAATTCCTCGATTTTCCCAATCACGTAGTTGATGGTATGATTCCCGATGTTCCGTAACGCGATGTCGATCGGAACCCATCCATGGATTGGTGAGAGCATTTCTGCCCATGCGTGTGGTTCAACTTCGTTGTTCGCATGATGGATGAAAAAGCCGGTTAATCGTCGACAAGGAAGACCACGTATCCTGGCGAGAGTGATGAACAGGTCGGTGAACTCATCACAATCACCGCTTCCAGTGCGGAGCACTTGGTCAGCGCCAAGTCGTCGGTCCTGTTTCTCAGGGTATTTTATCTTCATGGTGATGTAATTGTATGCTGCGTGCACCCAGGTGAGAAGATCATCTGTGGAAAACCAAGTTTCTTGCGAGATGTCCTTGATGGCTGGGGAGTCGACCGGCCAGTAGGGGAAGCTTTGTGTGTATTTTCGTTGGAGGGCTCGAGGGACGTCCGAGATCCGCCCCCAGGAGGTGTGCAGTGAAACGATCGAGGGAGTTGGATAAATGGAGATGATCCGTTCAAGGGAGATCGTTGCCTTCGTCCGAACCTTTTGTTGGAAGAGGAAGAACATGTTGTCCTTTTTGTTTTTCAGCTTGCAATCTGCCGGGGGTTGATTGATGATCACGGTTTGCCGGTAGGAGGGATAATGGTAGAACTTGAGGCGGATGGTGGGTGCGCCACTGTTCGCTTTGATGAACAGTTGTTCATGATGGTGCAGTTGCCATCCACGAGGTGAAAGTTGATTGTCCATAGGTATTTGCTTTGAAGAAACACGTCTTTAAATAGGTTTCTTGGGAGTATGTTCAGATGATCAAGGTCGATTTGGTCCGACGTTGACTGCCAGGGCAGAGCCAAGATAGTAGGCGGTATCTATATCAGTGTAGTAGATCAATCCTGTGAATCCGAGGCATCCTCTCCAGGTGTAGTTCATGTGCCAGTCGACCTGTGGCTGCCAGCCGCCTGTCATTGTCTGCCCCCAGAACGAGCCTGTGATGTTTTGTTTTCCGCTTGCTCCATTTGTTGAGAGCCATCCCTGTGCGGGGGATAACCAGTTAGGGTATGGGGCATAATGATAGTTCCCAAAGTAGATGCAGACGCCCAGATGATACCCGTTCTGTCGCAAGATCATTTGATTGATCTTCCCGATTTCATTGAAGACGACAAACAGGGCGGTAGCCATCTTGACTAAGGGAGCATTTCCTGTGTTAAAATCGATGATGTAGTACAGTCGTAGTGCTGTTCGTTTCGCGAGTTTTGTAAAATGTGTGTTGCTGGTGTTGCCTGCCATGGAGCAGAACGAGTTCTGTATGGTTCCTCCTGTTGTCTTTGCTTGGAGGTTCTGAGCGAGTTTCTGAAGAGGTGTGATTATTTTTCGATGGTTTGTTGCACGATTGACCAAGTGTTGCGCCTGTTCAATGCTCATCCCTTCTGGTAAGAGATTGTATCTGTCCAGTTCGATGATGGTGTCATTGAATATCCTCTGAGTGGCATCAATAGAATCTGCGGTTGATAAGCGATTCTTGAGATCATCAAAGATTTCTTGAACTAATTGGGTTTGTTGTTTCGTCAATTGGACTGTTACTGTCGTTTCTGCTGTAGGGTCGGAGACCCGAGTTGTGATTTTCACAGGAGTATTGTCTGTTGATGCTCTGACAGTATACGTACTACTTATCGGTGCTATGATGGAACCAATGCATAAGAAGAAACTGAGTACTACGAACGTTTTTTTGTCAATCGAGGTGTTCATTTTTCATCAAATCCTATGTCAATATCGTTACATCTGAACAATTCCCTACGAAGGCGAAACGAGGTGGATTTATCTGGAAAAACGCCCCTTTTACCATGATGAAGAATCCGTTCATCCCGCTTACGATGATTTGATGCGGTTCATTGATAAGCGTGATATTGTTTTGTTGTATCCCGGTCATGTACAAATACCTCTGGAAAAAAGGTTTCTGTGGTATCTCCCGCGGATACATGACTGAGAAGCTTAATTGTGTGATATTGAATTGGATGATGGGTATGATGTATTGGAGAATCCTTGATTTCAGGATGCGTTGTATTTTCTGTACCTGGGCAGGATCCCCATTAATGAGATGAACCGAAGAAAAATTCAGGATCGGTGCGATCGGACCGAATGTTGCAGCCGCTGTGTTTTCATAATGCCGATAGCTTTTGACTCGTTCCCCACGTATCAGTTCTACATGATGTTCTGATGTATCGATATACGTGACATTTGTTTCGAGGAACGTTATTCTCTTCCCGATTTGTATCGTGATATGAAAGTGAGCAGTTCCTGTAAAATTTTGTCTGCTGACCTTGAAATAGAACGTCGAATGGGGTGTCATGTTCAGCAGCTCTTCTCCGTCTTTTAAAAAATCAACGAGAAAATGATTCTGGTCATCAATCGAACCCCATGCCTGTTTGGGTTTAATGGTTGGAAATGAGTTCTCATAAATATTAAATCCGATATCAAGGCTTGCTCCCTCGACATCTGATGTGACCGTGATTTTTGCAGCCTTTAAAACATCATAGGTAATCGTATCGGGTCCTGTATTGATGATGAGGCCAAAACTTGCGTTAGTGAACATTACACTACCGCCCCATGGGAGTTCTGCATAGATATCGTTGATGTACGCGATGTTAAAATCGATATTTTCGATGGATGGGACCGATATGACTTTTCCATATCCCCAGAAAGATGATCCCGGATAGGCTTGCGCTGCGATGGTAATTTTTTTTGGAAGAGGGCCTCCCTGATCAGCCTTTCGTATCCAGAAGGTGTACTCGCCGTTCAATCCATTGCCTGCCAGGTTATTCCCTTCAGTTTCGTTAAACTCGTCATTTTCTTCTTCCCAAATGAGGTAAACGTTTGCGAATTTCAGAAACGCCCCATCCATATCTATTATTG
>DATMXJ010000256.1:0-2064 GCA_035561675.1 Thermoplasmatota archaeon | reverse complement strand
TCGACCTAATTTCTTTTTTTGCAAGTATCCGATTGCTTCAGCGGCTGCTGCATCGTTTTCGACGACGACAGCCTGCATCCGTGGTCCTGCAGCGATCTCCAATGGTAATTTGTATCTCTCATCAACCTGCGCTAGCTCAGCAATCGTGCCTCGAACACCTTTGAGTTCCCCAGAGTTGCGTGCAGCAAGAATGGATTCCACCGCGGAATTATACTTCGCTCCGATGGTTTGTACCGCATCACGTTCCGCCTGTAGTTTTGATTGTTCCCGCTGGAGTTTTAGAATCGCCTTTTCAAGATCTGCAAGCTGTTCTGTTATCTCTGATTCCCGTTTTTTCTTCTCAAAGAGCTGTTTTTCTGATTCCTTTAATTTTTTACTGCCCTCCTGTTTTCCTTTCTGCAGTTCACCAACCTGCCAGTCGATATCCTTCAGCTCAAACTCATAAGTGGATTTTGTCTCTTGCAATTCAGCTATCTGTAACTCAAAGGCATCTTGTTTTTCTTTCAATCGATCCCGTGTGAGCTCAAAGTCATGTTTCTCGTTCTGTGTATTATTGTATTCCTCACGCATCTTGACAAGCTCTCGGGTGATATCCATGGATGTATCATCTGATTGTGCGATTTCTTCTCGTAATTTTCCTAGTTCATCCTCTTTTGTTTTGAGTGCTGTCTCAACATCCTGGATTTTTGTAGTCAGCTCCTCTTTTTGTTTTGTGTATTCGTCGAGTTCCTTTGTGATTTCATCAAGTGATGTTTCCAGTTCTTCTTTTTCTTTTTTCTTCTCAGTCACCTCATCGTTTGAGTAGTTGATGCGTTCGTCCATTTTGATGGTCTCAGAGCGTAACGTGTCAATCTTTTCTTTAATACCGGCGGCTTCATCTCCTCCTGCTACGCCGATTTTCTTCTCAATCTCGTCGAGTTTCTGCTGCAGTTCTGTGTACTGTGTTTTTAATGTTTCTTTTTGTCCTTCAAATTTCTTCTGCTCCTGTTCATAGGACTCAATCTGTTTATTTACTTCAAGAATTTGTGATTCGATTTCTTGTTTTTTCTTATACGCGATCATGGCTTTTGTTTCGTACAGTTTGTCCTTGAGCTCTTTGTATTGGTAGGCGGCATCCCGATCTTTCTTTAACTGTCGAATCTGACTGGTAATCTCATTTAAAATAATGTCGATACGTTCCAGGTTCTTATCGACATCCCCTCGTTCTTTTTCCGCCTTTTCGATATCCTCATCAAAGGTGCTGATGCCAGCGATGCCATCAATGATTTTCCTACGGTCGACAGATCCCATTTCGACAAGACTGGTGACGTCACCCTGTTTGATGATGTTATAGCCTTCCCCGGAGATGCGCGCATGGGTCAGAAGGTCGATAAATTCAGTGTATGTCGCTGCACGATTGTTGATGTAAAAATAACTGTAATAATTATCTGGGTTGTCTTTCAAGGGAGCTCGTTTGATCATCCGGGTAAGGACGACATTGTCAGCGGCGATCTGCATTTTCCGTTGTGAATTGTCAAAGACCAAGGAGACCTTGCAATATTTTGAGGGATTCTTCCGATTTTTCCCTCCATTGAAGATAAGATCGGTGAGTCTACCTGCACGCATGACCTTGGAGCTTTTTGGGCCAAGTACAAAGAGTATCGCGTCGACGATATTGCTTTTCCCAGATCCATTCGGTCCAGTAATCGCAGTAAAACCTGGGTAAAACGGTACGGTTAATTTATGTCCAAAGGACTTAAAATTTTCCATTTCAACTTGTTTAAGATACACACTCATCCCTTTCCACTAGAGAGCACATCCGCTCCTACGTTATCGATATCCGGCATCCCAATAAGGAGAAACAGAAAACTGTATATAAAATTTTGGAGATAACAGTATATTTCACCTCATTTTTATATAATGGCATTTATGGTACTACTCTCTTGAAGAAATGTTTTTTAAGCGGAACAGTGTTATAAAATTTTACAAAGGAGAAAAATCATTGAATACAAAAGGATTGGCTGTCGGATTCATTCTTTTATTGATGGGAATTAGTGTAATTCCTAGTATAGCACAGGATAGAGA
>DATMXJ010000255.1:0-4051 GCA_035561675.1 Thermoplasmatota archaeon | reverse complement strand
TTCCTCCCCATCCCACGAATTACGAAAAAGCAAAATACTTTCTGCTTCGATTATAACTATCCTGATTCCATTGGAAAAATAAAAGCGACCTATGGAAATATCTCCGTGATTCTCAAAGCATATATCTATATCCTTTTAATGGGAGGTAACGGGTTGAAAGAAGCTTCTGAAATCGCCGTATTAAACGCAAACTATATGAAGAAAAAACTTGTCGATTCCACCCTGTACCAACTTCCATACCAAGAACTTCGAAAACACGAGTTTGTCATCAGTTGCGAACAGTTGCGTTCGACAAAGGGCATCCGTGCGTTGGATGTCGCAAAACGTCTCTTGGACTATGGACTTCATCCACCAACAATATATTTTCCGCATATCGTGAAAGAAGCATTAATGATTGAACCAACCGAATCAGAATCGAAAAAAACACTAGATGAGTATATCGATATCCTACTACGAATCGCACAGGAAGACCCGGATCTTGTGAAGGACGCTCCTCATAACACTGCGGTGCAACGCATCGATGAAATCGGGGCAGTAAAAAACCCTATCCTAACCTGGAAAGATAGTGGAAGACTCTAAGAAAGAAATCGTTAGATTGTGAGAATCGAAAAAAAAGGTTCCTTTCTATATTACTGTCTGTGTGTCTGTTTTTTATGTGCAAGTCCACGAATCGTCCCAGATGTCGAACGGGTTGTGACCGTGACAGGCTTTGTTCCAATTTTTTTTATTGATAATAAAAGCTGTATCACATGTTCCTTTTCTGTATAGTGACATTTGAGAATACCCTGTGCCCCATCGAATTGAACCACCCACAGTCTCATGTCTTTTAAATTCTTTGAAAAAATCTCAAAGGTTTGTTGTCGAAGTGCTTGGAGGAGTTCTGAATTGGTAAAACTAAAATTCTGTTCTTTCGAATCAACATGAAAATCGATGTACCGATGTCGTCTGGTACCTTTCACGATACAGAGCACCTCTCAAGTGATGTGAAAAAACGGAGGTATTATTCTGATTCTATGCGAGGCGCTAGCAGATATGTCACATGCCCTTGTTTCTCTGCGAAATCAAAGTCGACGCGAATGGGGTTGTCATTGCCAATGTTGATGGTTATAGGATCATCGCTTTTCACAGGTTTAATCATATTGCTGAAGTAGTCGATTGAAAAAAGACTTTTGAATTTCCCTGGCGAGTGGAGCTCCACCAGCAAGTTCTTTGGGAGTTTGAGATTGACGGTATCAGTATCTCCTTCTGCAAACAACTCAAAGGAGTCCTTATCAACGCTTAAGGCAAGATGATCAGAGACTGCTTCTGAGGCTCGTACTCCTTTGCTCAACTCTGATGCTTTTACGACAGCTTTTGCCGGGAGATCTAAATGAGGTACTTTCGAATCAGGCATCCCTGCAGTATCAATCAGACCCATTCGTCGTACGAGGTTGCCGATTTTTACGATTAAGCGATTTGATTCCTCATCATACTCCATAGAAATCGAATCGCCGGAATTGGCTAGTTTCATAATGCCATTGAGTTTATCAAGGTCGATACCAAGCTCCATGTCATCTGCTTTATATTCCTCGAACGCTGTGCTTTTGAGTTCTAAATCCACCATTGCGACATGCGCTGGATCAACAGCCCGTATCGAGATTCCTTTTGAGGAAATATTGAATTTCGCTTCGTTCACCAGTGGTGATGTTACATCGATGATCCCTTTTATAATATCTGATTTTATCTTGGCATTAAACATGGCACGCTGCCTCCCCGATACTTAGTTCTCTTCTTAGGGAAAGAATGGGACATTGCCTATATAACCATGACGGTATTTTTCTCCGCTCCATTCAAACTGTCTTTGGGAGGGGAACCACCGTTCTAAGGTTCTTTATGCGAAAAGCGACACATGGTACAGAGGCATTTATGCTTATACTATCTGGTAGATGAGGAGAAAATCATGTTTTTTGGTTTGATCATAAAAAATGGTGACCTTCTCAATAAAGACCGGTTCTTTGAGGAGGATTTCTAAGGGATGTAACGCAAAAAAAGATACCGTGTTGTTTTGTTCTTGACAGAGTTGGGTGAAATTCTCAGAAGGGATGGAATCATTTTGGGTTCCTCGATGCCCGCAGGTTCTATTCAGATAGGTATGGAGGTCCTCCCCGGTGGTCCAATTCTGTTGAGGGAGACGAGGCCAAGGAGGGAAGAATAATTTTTTTGTCACGATAAGGTCACTGCCCCAGGATCCTTTTGCAGCAATGAGAATGTACTCTGTTGAGATTGTCACAGAATATGGATAGGTGGTGTGAGAGAATTGGAATCTGGTTGACTGCTCGAAGAAGCTGTTATCGATATCTCCGAGAAGATTTGAAAAACTACTCGCTTGTGATTGAAGTTCAGCGGTCCGTTGCCAATCATTGGAGAAAACCATGGATAAGACGACAGTAAGGAGGATCCCAGTCACTAGGACAAGACCTGCCTGGGTCAGTGTTAACCCCATGATGCCTTTTGTATCGTTACTGCATCGTAAGATAGGTCTTCCCCTCCTTTTGGCATAACTCCAGAGTGATGTCATAGGTTCCTGTATGAAAGAGTGCCATTTGCGTGATGTTGTGATTAGAGAACCGAGCATTGGAATGGAACGTTCTCACCGTTCCGTCGTCCATCACATAATAGTAGTTGTTGCTTGTATTTTCATCGAGAGTGAGATTTACTGGTTCGTTGGTGCCATCTCTTGGGACTTGCCCAAAAACGACAAAACGCATCGATAGTGGGAACTCGACAGATACGGTTCTAAGAGATCCGTTATCGGCATATTCAAACATAGTTGTCGCTTCCGTCAGAATCCTATCGATTTCGCCTTCGACTTTCTGTATCTGCGACTCTTTCATAAGATTGGGGATGGAGAGACACAAAAATGTGGTGATAAGACCAGCGACGAGGAGAATCACAAGAAGACTGATTGGTTGACCAACGACAGCGTCTCTATCGACAGACAGAACATGAGCTCTTCTAAAGATCATAAAACCTCCCAGATTTATTACAAAGAATTAAATATTTCATTATATATTTATCGATTGCGTTTCGTCTGGGAGGTTGAATCATGAAGAATCAAAAAAAGATACTCTATTTTCTGAAGAATGAATCCGCAGTGCTTGGGCTTCCCATGCGCCTGACGGTCTCGTTGATCATAGGATCCATCGCCCTAATCGCGATTCTATCGACGATTCTCAACCCTTGTTTGTTTCCCCATCGGATGTTGGTTACGATATCTCCGCAAGTGACAACCGTACAAGGCAGCGACCCTGAAAATGTGAGTTTTACTGTGTTCGTAAACGATTCCGATGGATTTCCCCTAAGCGGTGCTTCCGTAATCATCAAAGGATTAGGCGGTGCTGGCTCTGGTGTTTCTGAAAATGATGGTAAAGCATTAGTGAATCTGGAGATTCAATTAGAAAATGGCACTTACGAAGGATATCTTGATATTTCTGTCAGGGCACCCTGTCATGTCCCTTTTGAGTATCAGGCGATAGTAAAGGTCGTAAAAGAAAATCGATAAAAAGGACATCCGGATGAATTTCCAGGAGAAAATAACGATATTTATGGAAATATTTATATAATACTTGGTACTAATACATATTGGGGCATTGTTTTTGAGTTACTGTAGAGTATGTAAAAAAGAAATGAAACAAATTCCCGTACGCAAAATCGGTTCGGTCATAATAGTAGAAGAATACTGTTCATGTTGTGATGAATCGAATCTGCGATATGAGAAAATACAGGTAATCTAAAATCCTCTCAGATAACAACTCGAGAGAATTGAAACTAAGGGATAGGTTTTTTTATATTAATCTGTTATCTTATAAGGATTTCAGATAGGTAACAGTGAGGGGCGAACAATACCGTGGACAACCAAAATGAAGATTCTTCGAAGGTAAAAACTCACGAAGAAATACTAAAATTATTTCACGAAGTTAAATCAGTGGAAACGAAAGTCAAGAACCCTGAAGAATTCAAAAAAGAATCATACCCGGTTGTAACAACTCTACAGGAAATAAAACCACAGGCG
>DATMXJ010000254.1:0-2316 GCA_035561675.1 Thermoplasmatota archaeon | reverse complement strand
CCGGAAACGTCTCTTGCAAAAACCATCGGATGTTCGATTGGTAAAACTGGTGGGGTCATCGTAAACGAAAAAACACAGACCTCTCTGAAAAACGTCTACGCAGTCGGCGATTGCACGGAATATAAGGATTTTGTCACCAATGAACCTCTCGGTGTCGGCCTTGGGAGTATTGTCGTCCGACAAGGGATCACCGCGGGTACGAACGCTGCAGGTGGAACGTACTCATTACCTCCAGGGGTATTAATGACGAGAACCTCAGAGTTTTTTGGTATCGAGATCGCCGCAGTTGGTCCTGTCAAACACGGGATGAAAAACCTGCGGTTGGTGAGCGGTAAATACAAAGGTTTCTCCAAGTCTGATTATTTCCCGGGTAAAGATTCCATCACCATCAAGGTTGGTGCCGAAGAAGAGACCGGTCGTATCGTCTCCGCCCAGGCGGTTGGTAGCAACGCAGCACAACGGATCAACACCCTGGCATGCGCGGTTCTGAGTAAGATGACCATCGAAGAGTTCAGAAAGCTTGAAACAACGTACGCGCCACCGATTGCACCGACACTGGATGCTGTGACCTTAGCCTGTGATGTTGTCGCGTTAAAACTCGGACGTAAAAGAAGGGAGCCATGAGGATTGTACATCTTGCTGATACGCATCTTGGTTATTCTGCATACAGGAAAGTAACAGAACAAGGGGTGAACCAACGAGAGATGGATGTGTATGATGCGTTCACCCGATGCATTGATTATGCAATAAAAACAAAACCTGATCTTGTCCTTCACGCTGGTGATCTTTTTGATTCTGTTCGTCCGTCAAATCGAGCGATCACTGTTGCAATCCAACAGATTCTCCGCTTATCAAAAGAAAAGATTCCCTTCGTTGTGATTTCTGGGAATCATGAGACACCAAAACTCAAGGAGACCGGGAATATCTTCACTATCTTTGAGCATCTTGACCAGGTGTATCCTATCCATAAAAATCACTATGAAGCAATCTTTTTGAAACGGAAAGATGAAACGGTTTGCGTCCATGCAGTCCCGCAATGTCAAAATCCTGATGAATTTGACATCAATTTGAAAAAAATTTCAGTGGATAAGAACGCGGATTACAATCTATTGCTTGCGCATGGTGCGGTAAAAGGTATCAAGGAATTCAAAATGAATGAATTCAACGAGTTATTCATCCCGATAAAAAACCTTTCGCAGGATTTTGACTATATCGCGCTTGGTCATTACCATATACACACCAAACTAGAGGAGAACGCGTTTTATGCAGGATCAACAGAACATCTGAGTTTCACAGAGGCAGATTCTCAGAAAGGATGTCTTGAAATCGAGCTTGGGCAAAAACTAAGACATCGGTTCATTCCTCTGCACACTAGGACCATGATTGACGTTCTTCCTCTTGATTGTTCAACGCTTCGTATCGAGCAAATCGTACAGAAAGTAAAAGAAACCATCCATGGGATAGAACCAAAGGATAAGATAATCCGGCTTCGTCTGGAGAACATCCCTGCACATATTCAACGAGGCATCGACTATCATCAAATCCGAGAGCTTGGGAAAACCGCTGTGCATTTTGAGGTAAAAACAATACCGGTAAAAACCGATAAGACAGCAGCAGAAGAAGGGTACAAAATAAAATCACTGGCAGATGAATTTGGGAAATTCCTCACCACCCAACAGTATCCTGAAGAAAAGATGCTCCTGAATCTCGGATTGCAGTACATCCAAAAGGTTGAAGAACACGGGAAAAAACCATGATTCTGAAATCAATCCATCTGAAAAACTTTCGGAAGTTCAAAGAAAGTTACGTTGAATTCCCTGATGGAGTCACCGGTGTTGTTGGATTAAACGGTGTTGGAAAATCAACCCTGTTTGAAGCAGTTGCTTGGACATTGTACGGCCCGGTTGCCGCACGAACCTCGACAGAACAGATCAAACGAGAAGGGGCAGCATCCTCTGAGCCGTGTCGGGTCGAACTAGACTTCATCTTCGACGACGACGCGTACCATGTTGTGCGAGAGATGAGTGGGAAGAACCTATCAGCATCAGGTAGCGCGACCGTCAATGGGAAACTGGCGGTGAACGGTGCTGAGGTGCTGAGTAAATTCATCCAGAAGAAACTTGGGATGGATTGGAAATCGTTCTACACGTCCATTTTTGCCAAACAAAAAGAGCTTAACACCTTGTCATCGATGAATCCGAGTGAACGACGACAACTCATATTACGGATGCTTGGGATCAACGCAGTCGATGAGATCATCAGTCAAATTCGATCAGACATAAAGGAGAAAAAAAATCTTATCGACAATCTCGCTGG
>DATMXJ010000253.1:0-5662 GCA_035561675.1 Thermoplasmatota archaeon | reverse complement strand
ATCCTCAAACGGCTTCTGGAACGCTTTTCGCCCAGAAATCAAACCGGTACCACCCGCACGTTTGTTGATGACCGCGGTCCGCACCGCCTGACCAAAATCATCCTTCCCAGAGGCACCACCAGAGTTGATCAACCCGACACGCCCCATGTAACAATGGGCGACCTGGTACCGAGTCAAATCAATCAGATGATCTGAAGAAAGCTCCGTATACGCCTTCTCATCCATTTTCCCATATTTCACACCACCACGATTCAACGCTAGATACCCGCCAGTGATGTCAGGGAGCTTCTGCTTGATAAGATCAGCTTCAATAGTCACCCCTAGGTGATTGGCCTGACCGGTCAGATCTGCAGCAGCATGGTAATCCTTGCCATCCACCTTAAACGCTGAATTCCGCAGATAACACCACAGGATCGTCGCCATCCCCAGCTCATGAGCATATTTGAACGCCTGACTGACCTCCTGGATTTGACGCGTCGATTCTTCAGAACCAAAATAAATGGTACAACCAACCGCAGCAGCACCCATCTCCCAAGCCTGATCAACATCAGCGAACATGATCTGATCGTACTTATTCGGATAGGTGAGCAACTCATTATGATTTATCTTAACAATGAACGGAATCTTAGGAGCATACTTCCGGGCTACAGCTCCCAGGCCACCAAGGGTAGAAGCAACCGCGTTACACCCGCCCTCGATCGCGAGTTTGACGATATTTTCTGGGTCAAAATACAGCGGGTTGGGAGTAAAGGAAGCAGCAGCAGAATGCTCAATACCCTGGTCGACCGGCAAGATCGAAAGATACCCGGTCCCCGCTAACCTGCCATGAGAAAACAAGGACTGTAAGTTCCGAAGCACAGGGGTCGACCGGTCAGTATCAAAAAAAGTACGATCGATAAAATCCGGTCCAGGAAGATGCAATGATTCTTTTTTAATTTTCATACATGTATGTTTAAGCAGATAGTCAGCATCCGCACCTAAATACCCTCGAATAGAATCAATATTTCCTCTCATATTTACTCCAACTTCCTCAGATTGTGACAAGAGCGGTTCACCTCACAATAAACAAGGGAATATCGCATAGCACATAAAACTTTCTGCGGAGAAAAAATAAAAAAAAGGATGAACGATTACGAAACGAGGAGGCTACCCTCTTCGTATCGTTTACCGAGTTTTTGCAACATATCCTTCGTCATATCAGACAGCTTATACTTCGGTTTCCAACCCCATTCCTTCCGCGATGAACTATCATCAATCGAGCGAGGCCAAGAATCAGCGATCGCTTGCCGGAAATCCGGTTTATACTCACAGGTAAATTCAGGGATATGCTGCGTAATCTCATGAGCAAGCTCTTCAGCGGAAAAGCTCATGGAAGCAAAATTGAAATCACAGTGGTGTTTCAATTTGGTCACATCAGCATCCATAAAATCAAGGGTTCCCTTTAGACAATCAGGCATATACATCATTGGTAGTGTAGTGTCTGCTCGTAAGAAACAGGTGTATTTCTTCTGCTTGATTGCTTCATAGAAGATTTCTACCGCATAATCGGTGGTTCCTCCACCAGGGAGTGTCTCGCTACTGATGATACCAGGATATCGAATCCCACGGACATCGAGATTAAATCTTTTCACGTAATAATCACCAAGCAGCTCCCCAGCGACCTTTGTCACCCCGTACATTGTTTTTGGCCGCAGGATTGTTTCCTGAGGCGTGTTATCTCGAGGTGTCTCAGGGCCAAAGACGGCAATGGAGCTAGGAACAAACACTCGAACCATGCTATGTTCCCGTGCGACCTCCAAACAATTATACAATCCATTAATATTGACATCCCAAGCCAGAAGAGGTTTTTCTTCGCCAACAGCAGAGAGAATCGCAGCCATGTTGTAGATGGTGTCGATATCATAGTCGTTTACGACTTTCTCAATGGATTCTCTTTTACATATATCGATGTACTCAAAGGGACCAGAGCTGAGAAGTGTTTCACTCGGTTTTGTTTTTCGCCCGGTTGCAAGCACGTTGTCGTTGCCAAATTTTTTCCGAAGCAGCGTTGTAAGCTCTGAACCGATCTGCCCGACGGCGCCGGTCACCAAAATTTTTTTCATACGTTTTTGTGCCATAATCGCGTAACCCCCAAAGTATTTTCTTTCACTGGAATCATTATTTCCTATAGATACTTTACTGTTCCCCAGAGTACTCAGAATCAGTTTGAATACCGTCTAATTTTTTCGGGGGTCCTGGACTAATAATATATCCTTTTCGTTTTTTCCTCCAGTACGCCCATCGAGCCAGAACTAAGGGTAAGACCAAGATAGAAGTAATGAATGCGTAGGTAAGTGTAATAGCGGTGATGATACCAAACTGCTGTTCAGGGGGAATAGGGGCAAACGCAAGGACACCAAAACCAAACATAGAGGAAAGAGCAGCGATAAGGACAGCACTGCCTGTCCGTGAGATCGTCTCAGTGACCGCTTTTGTCACATCCCCTGTTTGATCGGCAACCAAACGGAATCGTTCCGTGATATAACATGCATAGTCAATACCAACCCCAATGGTGATACTGGTGACGGTGATCGTCAAAATGTTTAACGTATATCCGATAAAATACATGCTTCCCAGGACCCAAATAATAGAAATGGTGACAGGAATCATCGCAATCAGTCCAAGCAGAGGGTTGCGATAAATGAGAGTAAGCATAATCGCCGCAAGCACGAAACAAATCCCAGTAGACAGAATCTGGCTTTCTGTCATATTCTTCAGTATCGACAACGTGATGAGCAGATTACCTGTGATAATGGATGTCGTATCACCATACTCTGAAAGATCATCAGTTAATTCTGCATTCAATTGTTCAAACTGTTCAGTCATATCATCGGAATCCGAACCAAGATCGACATAGACTCGCAAAATAGTCGCGGTATATTCGTCCCCATCTCTGCGAAGCAGCCCAGCGACTTGCATCTCATATTCCGCACTTTCATAGAGATAATCATACGCGTGTTGAACATCGGTATCGGTTCTTGGCAATCCTGTTTCTTCATCGATATTGAACAACTCTACAAGGGAATGGTTATTTGCCACTGCCTGTTGAATAAGGGTAAAAATGCTTTCTGTTTTCGTACTCCCATCAGGTCTTCGAGCGACATAGAGATCATCGTTCATCTTTTCATGCGTGGTCTGAAGACCCCGTAATGTTTGGACAGTCGCGACGTTCCCTTCGATGAGTATATACTCTTGATCCTGACTTGAGAAGGGGAAATCCTCACCAATCTGAGTAAAGAGCTGAATCGCAGGATTATCCTGTGGGATAAATTGATTCATGCTAAATCCAGATTTCAATTGGGTCACCGCAGTTCCCATCACCAGACAGATGAGTATAGTGGCCAGGAACACTTTCTTCTCATGACGCAGGAGTACGTGTGCAACCCGGCTCATGATGATGGTCATCGAAGAGGTTTGTTCCTTGGAGGTCAAATGAACAGCCGGCTTTCTCCGATCGATAATGTAACGGAGAGCAACAAGCAGTGTCATCGTGATGATGAAGGTATAGGTAATACCTAAAGCAAGGAAAATACCGAAGTCTCTAACAGGCGGAAGCGTTGCGCTGAGGAACGAAAGAAACGCGACAAATGTGGTAAACCATGCTAAAAAAATCGCAATACCGACTTCTTTTATGGAAAGACGGATCGCTTCAGCGGGTGTTCGTCCTTTGTTTATCTCTGTCCGATAGTTAAACAGAAGATTGACCG
Source organism: Thermoplasmatota archaeon (assembly GCA_035561675.1). Classification (GTDB taxonomy): domain Archaea; phylum Thermoplasmatota; class E2; order DHVEG-1; family DHVEG-1; genus SM1-50. Next base: position 1,916 of record DATMXJ010000253.1, on the reverse strand, counting down.
AGTACTCGACCCCTAAACCGATATTCAGAGGAAGAAGGGCGACTGCGATGATGTTAAATGAGATTCCAAGCAGAGCCATCGTTCCAAACAGCCACACGCAAGAAAAAGCAAACACGATAACAGGGAGAATGATATAGGATGGTTTTCGAAACGCGATAAACAGGATACAAAGAATGATGATAAAAATAGCCGGTCCGATAATCGTCATCGCATCCATCGCAACATCATTTATCTGAGTCGTTACAATGCCTTCCCCGGTTGCTTGAGTAGAGATGCTGGTGTATTGCCTATTCAGATCATTGATTTTATCGATGATCTTATCATTGACTTTTGCAAGTTCCTCAGCATCACCACTTTGCAAATTGAGTTGAACGATACAAAGACTCGCATGAGATGTATTCGTCTGACTGTACTCATTCGAAATGAACGATAAGGCATTCACCCGCAGCTCCGAAAACAATTCCGGTATCAAGGGATATATTGTCGTTGAAACACCACTATCTGGTGCACGATCAGCCTGAACCCAGAGTGTTTGAATGGCTGATAATGAGAACGTAGATGGAAGAAACCCAGTACCTGTCATATTCTCTGAAAGACCTGAGAAGTCATCCAGATTGATATCGAATCTCTGAAGCATCCGCGAGATAAGGGAACCCAGGACCGGCCTGGATTGCAGACGCTGGAGACGGTCAAATAAATAACTCGTGTTTATGACAATGCGTCCACCAGGTCGATGGAGCACCGGGGTCCGATAATAGCGAACCCCTGCAGAGAAATTCGTTAATTTTGTAGGGAGCTCAAATGAACCAACCTGAAGGGCAATACCATATCCGCTGAGCTCTTTTCGTGACACAATGACATTAATCCGATTTGTCTCCTGATTAAAGGTCACATTTCCTGTCTTGAGTTGAAGAGGGAAAAACATTTCTTGCCCAGGGGGTCGAAGCCAGAGATATGCTGTTTTTTTATAAGAGGTCAGTTCATGATTTCTGATATTTTGTATAAATTGTTTGATGTTTCCCAGGAGTCCGTTCCCGATTTCCCAGCGTGGAACAGTTGGCTCAATCCGTGCAGCAATCTGATAGCCCATATCATATTCCGAGGGGAGTAGCGAGTTTTTAAAATCAAGATACCATTCCATGGTACTGACTTTGGATAACGGCGGTTTTAGGTTTGAAGAAAAATCTGAAAGGGAATACACTTCGAAGGAGAAGGTAAGTGTTTTATTATCTTTTAAAATGTAGCAGTTTTTGATATCGGCACTGTCCACTGCCCTTCCGCTAGAACGCAGGAATGACCGCTGATAATCAATAGGTTCATTCGGGTCGTCGGTTTGGAAGATGGTCATGTTTCCAGATACTGGTTCGTTGAGAAGATCATTTACTGCAATCTTCAACTGTTCATCGCTACAGGTATCAACAGTCCTATTGAATTCCATCTGGCATACAGGGTCAAGAAAGGTGAATATTGATATCGTACCTTCGACTTCGGGCATCGCTGTGAGTTCTTTTTGAAGTTCGTATTGATCTCGTAATGCTTGGACACTGATGATGCTGTCTGTTTGTTCCTTTTGTATGTAAAGAATGATTGTTTGATCGCTCATACCGAAATAATCAGCGATACGTTCGTTCGCCCGTACTTGTTCATTGTCTGGGGCGAAATCCTCAAAATTTGTTTTAAAAGTCAGTGAGGGAATAAAGAGGGAGAAACCAATGGTTATTAGGAGGATGACGCCGACCACGAGCCATGGTCTTTTTTCTATGATTCTTCCCAGTTGTTCCAACATGCTCTGTGCTCTCTCTTTTCCGTATAAAACAATCAATATTTTCTGCGATTCTAGGTATTTGATATGCTCAAATGAACTGTTTCATTATATTAACTTTTAAATATATTAATATTGTTATTAGAATTAATGA
>DATMXJ010000252.1:0-4803 GCA_035561675.1 Thermoplasmatota archaeon | reverse complement strand
AAGCATGCTTCAACGGCATATACAGAAAATCCTTGATGCGTTTGGGACCTGGGATCTGCGGGTCGCCTCCAATGAAATCTTTTTTGAGATCCAAAAAGACCTTCAATGGTACCTGAAACGAGGAGGAACAGATAAACAACTGCTGACGCATTATGTCCACACCTGGATCATCCTGATGACGCCGATCACACCACATCTTACTGAGGAACTCTGGACAGCACAAGGATACAACCAGTTTGTCTCAAATGAAACGTACCCTGAGTTCAAACCCCAGGACATCTCCGAAAAAGACGAAATCGGAGAATACCTCCTCACCAGGGTGATTGAGGATGTAAACGAAATCGTGAAAGTCACAAAGATGACCCCGAAAAAAATCTGTATCTACACCTCACCAACATGGAAACAAAACATCTATAGGAAAGCACTGGAACAGTCTGCTCAAAAGACGTTCAACGTTGGTCAGCTGATCAAGGAAACCACGGCAGACCCAAGGATGAAACCACTCGGACAGCAGGTCTCCCAGTTTGTAGCAAAGATCGCCCCAGAGGTAAAGATGCTCAGTGATACGGACCGCGGACGCTTTCTGATAGCAATCGATGAGAAAGCTCATCTCTCCGATGCAAAACCATATCTCAGCGAGGTGTTGCACTGCCCTGTGGAGATCTATAGTGCAGATGATCTCAATCTGTACGACCCGGCGAAAAAAACAAGATTCGCCAGTCCCTTACGACCCGCTATATATATAGAATAATATGAGTGATACTATGCAGAAGAAATATGTTCGAATCTGCCCTGTATGTAATAGCACTGATGTACAACCAGATCTCTCAGCAGATTCATACGCTAAAGGACTCCTGAACCAATGGAAATGCAACAGCTGTGGATACACCGGATTGTTCTTCCCGGAGTACACTGCTGAAGATGTAAAAAAGATAAAAGAAAAGAACCCTTAAGCTGTCTCTTTTTTTCTCCACTTAAGGTAGATAATGACACTGAGAAGCAACAGGACTGTGACAAGACCAACTAGGACCAGCGCAAGGGTCATCGGGAAGGAAGCAATAGCCAAGGGGAACACCTCGGATTCGACCTCGTTACCCGCATAATCAGTGGCCATGATTTTCATCTCATAATACCCGTCACCTTCGGTCGCGTCGAACTCCCATTCAAACGGGGAGGAATCAAGCATATCACCAAATGGAGTCCAACTGCTCCAGTTGGATTTATCCTCAGAAAAGCGATAGTACAATGAGGCTTCTTTAATACCGCTCCCATCATGATCACTGCCAAGCCCTGAGACGGTAAAGTTATCAGACATGCTCCATTCGTCTTCCACAGAGGGAACATCGATGCTGACCAGTGGTGGCAAGGTATCCTTTCGAATCGTGATTGCCTGATCGTCATTCAGGATCTCTAACGTATTGCCCAGGGTATCATTGATCCTGAAATAGAGATAATAGATCTCATCTTCCACCATCTGATCCCAATCAGCTTGCGATAAGACCCAGGTATTACCAACCGCATCCGTGTTATACACACTCATGTTTACATCAGAGGCAAGCGTGGTCCATATCGTATCAAAGCTCGGTCGATATCGAATGGTATCTAAACGATAATCATCCTCGAACACCACGGACAACTGGGGTCGTTCCTTGAACCAGAGGGTATCACCAGAATAACTGGGGAGCTCAGGTTCTTTCCAATCATACAAGAACCAGACATCACCGGTAGAGGGGAAACTCTCATTGTTATTCGCATAATCATACGCAATTGTGCATAGTTCGAAATACCCACCATGTTGACTCGGACGATTGGTGAAGTTGAACAACCACATCGGCGATGTTTTCGTTGAATTCGAAAAATAAACCCAGTCCCCAGAAAAGTTCCTATTCTGCGAGTACCGATAATACAACTCAACGAGTTTGACGCCACTGGCATCGACATTCACGGTCCCGTTGTCTTTGGCTGTCGCATTGATTTGGATGTTCGTAGAGTTATATCTCTCGCTCATACCATTTTTATTGATAAGTGATGTTGGCTTAGTTTTATCCTGTTTGAATGTCACGGTCTTTGAGGCAGCATTCCCCGCCAGATCAGTGATGTTGAACATGATGCTACGCAAGGAAGTGATATTATCGAAGTTGGATATTTTTGAGATGTTCATCGTCAGAGTCTGCCAGGCGTTCGTCCCATTATCTCCAGTACATACCGCAGGATAGGTGTTCCTCTGGCTGACATTATTCAGAGTGTATTCAAGGGTATACACTGCGGATTTGACGCGCAACCCGGTCCCATTATCCTTCACCTTTATGGTAAACACAGGGACGATCTCCTGGAGCCATCCCCCGGAGCTTGGGGTAAAACTACTACTGTTGAGGAACGGTTTTTGAGTATCTGAGGTAAGCGTGAGATACCACCGGAAAAGCTTCGGATTACTCCTTGAGAGATTTGTTGAGGAGAAATCAGCTTGGAGTCGCACTGCTCTACCAAGTACGAGACCCCCTTGTGTTAGACTACTTCTATTTTTTAAATCATTATTGAGCACATTGCCGTTTTCATCAAGCAACTTAAACGATATACTGCTAGACGAGTTATAAGAAGAGTTATCCGCATAAAACTTATCCCACCATAACGCCTCAGGTAATCGGATAGGAACAGATATGATACGACCACTGACTTGTTTTGTAGACGTGGTGAACCGACCCAGACTGTACAACACCCCATTCTCATCGGCAATGAATACTAATCCATTGGATACTGCTGGTGATCCGAGGACTGGTGCTGCGGTCCATATAGGGAACGTTTCATAGTCCCAAAGAGGGTTACCCGTTGAGGCATCCAATGCATAAATCAAACCACCTGGGGTGCCGATATACACATGGTTTTCTGCATACGCTGGAGATGACCGCAGGATGTTATCAGAGAAGAGCGGCACGGTATAGATTTCTTTAGACCATAGTGTCGTCCCATTCACCGTATCAAGTGCATAGACGGTCCCATCGGCAGAAGCAGCATACAGGACTCCATTATACACCGCGGGTGTGGACTCTGCGACATTGCTATAAGAGGAAGATGGCGTACCAAGCGTTTTATTCCATAAGATGGTGCCATCATTGATGTTCATTGCGACGATCTTTGTCACATATTTTTTATCGGTGACCTGAGCACAGGTGACAAAGACGGTATCTTCATAGATGACTGGGGATGCATGGCCGACCGCTCCAACCGTTTTACCCCAGATTTTTTCTCCAATGCTTCCTCCATTACGACTAAGAGCAATCACACTCTCGTTGTCAGTTGAACTACAGGTAACTATGATCTTTTCGGAGGTCACCGCAGGGCTTGAGAAACTTGGAGCAGGTAGGGAATATTCGCTTTCCAATTTAGCGGATTCAGTATTAATTTGTAGTGCTAGAAGCTTATTATTGGTATATCGTTGTGATTCGAAGACGTAGCTTTTGTTGTCACCACCCCAAGTGGTAATGAATAGCCATGACCCATCGATAACAGGAGATGCATCATAACAGATTTTCTGATTATAATCATATACCCAACTACGGTTGAGGTTATTGAGTTCATATCCATAGATGAAATTTTCACTTCCTTCTTTTGCTTTCTGACCGGTTGCGACAATCACCAGATCGTCAGTCACAGCAGGAGAGTTCACCACATCTTGATCTAATGTGATAGAGGTTGTATTGATCCGAGGCGCACCTTCCTCGGCACCGCTTGGGAGGATCACCGGGTATTGATGCAGGGTGCGTCCATTGGAAAAAATATAGACATTTCCATTCCCGATGACAGGGTTGCGGAATTCCCCACCAACGTACTCGCCACCAAACCAATACAGATTGGCACTTGTTGCGGCTTTCCCACCGGATGCTCGTGTGTTTGCGGCATCAAAACCAAACATCGGCCATTCATCTTGTACCGAAGAGAGCATGATTGTTCCGTTCACTTTGTTGACCTTGGTCCGTGAATCGATCCGATAATAGGTTTCGAAAGAATCTTGCCAGCGGGTTTTGTTCTGCCAGGTCAACGCCCAGTTGAAAATCCTTGGGGAGACTGATGGAGAATCCGTTGAAATGTTCACGCGAATCTTCAATTTATTATACTTCGTATGATAATCATAGTTTGAAAGGTTATTCAGATAGACAGGGGCGGTGCGGAATCCTTTGTGGTTCCCAGGTAATGCGGATTCTTCTACTTCGACAAATTTCCCTGTCGCGTTCATGAATAAGACCTGATAGCGAGCCTCGGAGCCTGTTGGCTGATAATCATCCCAGGTCAGAAGATCCCAGTTAAAAGCACCCGTCGAGATATTCGACGGCACAATGTCCGTCGTTGTCTCAGCTATAGCAGTTACCAATGAGTATCCCTTCTCAGTGACTGCAACAAGGCTGATAAAATCAGTGGACAATGTGCATAATTGGCGAATCAACGGATGGGTTGCGACAGCACAGATATCGATGTAATTGTTTCCGTCGATTGCATACTTCAGAGCACTACCATGGATAGTATTATTCAATGAGTAGGGACTTCCACCGGAGGAGCCAATGTTATCCGGTAGTAACTCCCATGCACCGCGTTTTAAATAACTGAAATAACTATTGTTATAGAAATAAAAATCGACACGAGCCGAAGCATCTGCGGTTCCAGTCCAAAGGACATACAATTTATCGACAGCGTCTGGGTCGATATCGACTTTAAAGCGAAAATGTTGAACGACATAGCTGAAGAAGGGCCCTCGGCTGGATCGTTCCGCGTATTCCTTGTCAGCATATTTGAGTCGGTAGATGTCGTTAC
>DATMXJ010000251.1:0-3108 GCA_035561675.1 Thermoplasmatota archaeon | reverse complement strand
TATCATAGTAGCGCTGTATTTTTTCTTCTGATTTTGTTATCGGTACCATATCTCTCGGTCGCCTCCATTGAATTATCATAATATATATAAATGCTCCCAGGCGGTACCCGTTCTTGAATGCCTGTTCAATGATTCTGCCCTGAAATCTATGGATGAACGGTATTATAGATCTATTTATTTTTACAGAAAATGAACGCGTTAAAAATAAGTTTTAATTTTGGTAAACCAGTGGTAAAACAGTGTGGCTCACAAAAAAAGAATGGGTTATGCTTCCTTTATGTACGGTATCAGGTTCCCATCGTCTTGTTCTTCGAATAGTGGTACTTGTTTCGGGACTATCTTATGTTCTATTATCACGTAATTTTTTGTGGTCATATTTCTCCAACCCTCCAGTGTCTTTTTCACAGTCAAGAAGTGCTAAGAATCAGGATGACAAGCAGTTGTGGTAGTCGTGTAAGTGATCCCGATAACTCCTTCTTAATCTCTCCAGTTTTTCTGTAACAGGCGTTGAGTACATATAGTTTCGTATTTGTGCAAAAAAACCATGTCGTGTCATGGCAAGAAAAAATCTTTTTTCATAAAAAAAGGGAAGGATGCTGGTCTCACTAGGAGGGATGGGATGCACTCTACAACTACCAGCTTAATTCCTTCCAGACCAATGAAAGAGCCACTGTTTTAAGTACCTTGTTTGTAGTTGTATATGCAAGTAGTGATGCAGGTGCGCCACCACAAGTAGGTAGTTCTCCTGGTACCTCCAAGAATTATCCTTGGAAACATAATCTATAAATACTATGTAAGACATATCTTACCTTAGTGATACAATGGACGTAGCAATTACAAAAATAAGTTCAAAAGGACAAATCGTGATTCCATCGCATCTCAGAAAAGGGATTTCTGTAGGTGAAGAGTTTCTGATTATTCGGGACCATGATAGAATAATTATGATGAAGATCAATGAACTAACAAAAGAGTTCAAAGAGGACCTCGAGTTCGCCCAACATGTAGAAAAAGCATGGAAAACCTATGAAAAAACAAAATTTAAATCTCTTTCTGCAGACAAGTTTCTAGAGGAACTTGAAAAATGCTGACCATTGAATATCAAGAAACTCTACTAAAAACAATATCGAAAATTAAAGATCAAGCGGTGAAAGAAAAAATTAAAAAACAGATAAAAAGAATAGTTGAGAATCCAGAAATTGGAAAACCAATGCGATACACAAGGAAAGGAACACGAGAACTCCATATTGGTTCTTATAGACTAGCATACGCATATTTTGAGGAAGAAAAAAAGTTAATATTTCTAGATATCTATCATAAAAATGAACAATAGATGATTCCATCAGCTCCTAACTCCAAATCTCCGTACATACACCTCACCACATCATAACACCATTTGAGTCTATCATAAATACCTTCCCGAGTGGGGTTAGATTTATATGCTGCTCTTTTTTTACCACATCCAGGGGAATTGTGCATCTTTTACCTCGATGGTGATGATGATGTCTGAACTCACACAAGAGAAACCAGGGAAGCAAATACTGCTGTTAGCAAATGAAGCGATCACCCGTGGTGCCCTTGAGGCTGGCATCGATGTCGCAACCACCTACCCCGGTACACCATCATCGGAGATTGCTGATACGTTTTCAGCTATAGCAAAAGAAGCAATCCAACAAAACAAAGACCCTGGTTTCTATTTCCAATACTCGGTCAATGAAAAAGTAGCCTTAGAGGTCGCTGCTGCCGCATCGTTCTGCGGACTGCGAGCACTGACCTGCATGAAACATGTCGGTCTGAATGTCGCCAGCGACACATTCATGACATACATGTACGTGGGCTGCCGCGGCGGGCATATCATTGTCTCCGCTGACGACCCGTACTGTCATTCATCGCAAAACGAGCAAGACAACCGGTACTACGCATTGTTCGGTGGTGCACCGATGCTTGAGCCGACCACACCACAAGAGGCAAAGGAGATGACACGGATCGGGTTCGATATCTCAGAGAAACTCTCTCTTCCCTTGCTCCTTCGTACGACAACACGGTTGAACCATGCGCGAGGTCCTATCACACTTAATAAAATGCAGCAACCACGCAAAAAAGGGTTCTTCAAGAAAGACCCCTTGCTCGTCACGGTCCCTGCGACCGCACGAGCAAAACACCCGATGCTCCTCAAACAACTTGAGGAAGCAGAGAAAATCTCAGAAAAATCACCCTTCAACGAAATAATACCAATCGGGAAACCAAAGGACGCTGGGATCGTCACCTCCGGAGTCTCCTATACCTATGTCAAAGAAATGGCAGAAGAATTGAACTTGAATGTCAAGATCCTTAAACTTGGGATGACCCATCCGATCCCACGTGCCATGTGCGAAAAATTCATCACATCCTGCTCGTCCCTTATCATGGTCGAAGAGCTCGAACCGTTCCTTGAGAACCAGTTCAAACAACTCGCGTACGATATCGGTGCTGATGTGAAGATCTACGGCAAATCCAGCGGTCATTTCTCCCGGCTCTATGAATACACCCCTGATATCGTTGTTGATGCGTTCTCAAAAATATTCAAAGTGAAAAACCCGTTTCCAGGACCAACTCAATCTGCTTTGAAAGCCCCACGACGCCCGCCATCACTCTGCCCAGGCTGCCCGCATCGAGCAACATATTATGCGGTCAAGAAAGCAGCACCAAAAGACACGATCTATCCAACAGACATCGGATGCTACACACTAGGAAAAGAACCCCCACTCGAGATAGCGGATGTGCTCCTCTGCATGGGATCGAACGCAGGGATGGCTTGCGGTTTCTCCGTCGCAACCGATCAGAAGATTATCTCATTCATGGGAGACTCAACGTTTTTCCATTCTGGGATCCCACCGATTATTAATGCCGTACATCACAGCCATGATGTCGTCATCACGGTCCTTGATAACCGTACCACAGCGATGACCGGCCATCAGCCGCACCCAGGGACCCCCTATGATGGGATGGGACGACCAGCCAAACTCATCAAAGTCGAAGACGTCGTCAAAGGCTGCGGTATCGAGCATATCGAGATTGTCGATCCCAACAAAATCAAAGAAACCACCGCAGCATTCAAACGAGCAATAGAAT
>DATMXJ010000250.1:0-2351 GCA_035561675.1 Thermoplasmatota archaeon | reverse complement strand
AGGTACATCTGTTAGTAACCAGGCGTACATCGCAAGCAGTGGGATGGCGATGACTGCGGAGATCTTCCAGTGACGATCAATAACGTTATCAAACCGGTGGTCAAAAGAGAAGAAGAGACCGTATGCGAAAAAAAGGAAATGCGAAAAGATGTTCCAGCCGCCGGTACCAGTCCGACCAAAGATCGTCGGATCAATGAAATTCAGCTCTGTTGTAATAATAATCGGGATGCTTAGTAAGAAAATCGCCCCGGGTTTTTGGAACAACGCTAACCAATCGTGTCTTTTTCCTTGACCTCTTTTCCAGGGTTTGAGACGAACCACGAGCAGGAAAAACATAGTAAAAACGAAGAGATACAGGAGGTAGAAGAGATGGTTTCCCAGGAACGAAAAATTACCGCCGAATCCATATAGTCCATGGAAATAATTATTGAAATAAAACGAGAGCAGGCTTCCACTGTACTCATTACGAAAAACACGACTGAGATAAATGATAATCGGCGAGAGAAAAAGAACACCAGATATAAATGGAACCATATATCTGAGAAAACGAGATTTTACCAACCCTAGGGTAGTGTTACTGTCAAGCGAATAGTAGGTTACCCGTCCAGAGATGATGAAGAACACCGGAAGCATCCATATCAGCATTAAGTAGACAAGGATGTATAATACTACACTGGTCTGAGGATTTACAATAAAGTAATCTTCGGCTGCAAAAATACAGAAACAGTGAAATAAGAAAATCGACCCTGTGCAAAACACTCGTAGCACGTCAAAATCATAGCGTCGTTGAACCATTTCATCGAGGAAAACATAAAAGATGTTATTAATGCTTACGTCCCTGAAGAATGAAGAACTCCTAAGGAGAGCAAACAATTATTTATCAGTTTGACAAGGGATTATAGGTGTCACCCTATAGGTTGCATCGTAAAACAAGAAACCTAAGGAAAAATCAGCTGCATTGTTGATAAGAATCCAAAACGATTTCGTTTTACGCGATGAGTGTTTTGGACACTTCTAACAGATTAAAAGGATATTTAAAGATATATACATTTGTAATTCTTATTTGATGTATAATTTTTTGGACAATAGAAATGCTTAATATATCACATCTTCATAAACCCGCAGAAAACCATGAACAGTTTCATCCCACAGACAAGCCTCTTCATTGGCATAATACCCGCATTAATCGTGTTATACATAGGATTAAAAGGCTACGAAGGACATTTCAAAGACAAACTCATCTTCTTAACGTTCATTGTCGGCATCATTATCGGTTTCATCTCGGCGGTAATCGAACTATTCACACAATACATCGGCCTCATCTTCTACATAATGTTGTTTCCCATCCTTGAGCAACTTTTTAAAACAATAGTCCTGAACATCGGACGATTTCAAGAGAAACAAGAGACAACCATCTATGGTCTTTCCCTGGGACTTGGGTTTGGGTCAGTGTTCACCCCAGCAGCCATCATACTAGGGAACTTCCAGGAGATAAATCTCAGCTTCATCGCAGCAATCATCGGATCCTTTGGAATCATCCTCTTCCATGCTGGAACCGGAGTTATCATCGGATACGGTGTCTATACCCATAAATTACCGACGTATGTTACCATGGCTATCCTTTTGCATTTCGTCATCACCACAGTCATAGGAGTGACAAACCTATTACAAGTCAGCTATCTACAAATAATCCTTGTCATCTACGGCATCTTAATTTACTGGTATGCAACAAAAAGAATCATGCCACGAATACTTAACGAAAGTCAACGACGAAAACGGACGCAAAAAGAAATAGACATAAAAAGCAAATAACGATTACAATAGAGCATAGAGGTGTAAGAGATGGAAACTTCGACCCCAAGTGAAACATCTATTAATGATTATTATCCAGATCAAAATCAACAGCCAAGTCAACCTAGTTCCAAACCACTCATTGCAGGCATCTTTTTAATCATCGCAGGATTATTAGGATTATTCACATGGGCTTCAGCCATGGCACTAGATATATCGATGATTCAAAACGTGCTTCCCGCGGAATCCCCTATCACAGCAGAACAACTGCAATCGTTTCTAACAACCTGTGGTGTCATCGGAGCTGCCCTGTCAATCTTTACCCTTGCTGGTGGTATCGTCGCCATAAAACGAAAAGCATGGGGACTTGCAATCATCGGAGGGATCCTTGGACTCTTTACAATAGGTCCCATGCTCCTTGGTAGTGTGCTCTCACTCATTGGTCTTATCCTCGTGGCGATTTCAAGAAAGGATTTCCAATAAAGATACTGTTAACATTACCCAAAAAAATCTCTTTTTCAACAAAGAAGAAAAGATATTGTATCTATACACATGCAATT
>DATMXJ010000249.1:0-4876 GCA_035561675.1 Thermoplasmatota archaeon | reverse complement strand
TCAAGATAACAGTTACGTATACTATAATAAGGAGAAATAAATCTGATGGTTCATTTTTCGTATTGTACTTTATTTTCTTTGAGGAAAGTAATTAAATATTAGAAATGGATTAATATTGCATTAGAGGGAATGAAATATATGAAAAAAATATTGATCATAGGAATAATAGGAATGATTATTTTGAGTGGGTTAGGGACCATGGCGTTTGCCACAAATACCTCTTTTGAATCAACGATTCTTACGAAAAATGAGTCGACATCAGTGCTTTTTTCATCACCACCGATACAAGTTGAACAAGATGGTTTTATGAAAATTGAGCTCATTGGTGCGACAACACAATTACTCGAATCAAATAAACCAGTCGTACCTATTTATATCAAGACGTATGAGATTCCTTTTGGATCATCCAATATTCAGGTAACGTGTACACCCAAGGATATCAACACTATATTTCTTACTAAAGATATTATCCCTGCGTCTATCACTCCAGTATCGAAAATGACTGAGAAGACACAGTATGTGAAGGATTCCTCTGTCTATGAAAGCGCTTTGTTTTATCCTGAGAACTGGTACAACTACGAACTTGGAGCAGGCCGGAATCAGAATGATAGGCAAGTAACCTTTGTAAAAGTCATCTGTCACCCTGTTCGATATGCACCGTTAAAGAATCAGGTTGATTATACAGTGGGATTTGACATCACCGTCACCTATATGACACCAGTAGCACCAAAAACGGTTGATACCTCCTATGATATGGTGATTATTGCCCCAGCTGCGTTTGAAACGACCCTTCAACCTTTGATTGATTTTAAGAACAGCAAAGGGGTTGCAACGACCTTTAAATCGATGGAAGATATCCTTGCTGAATACCCTGGAGCAGACCAACCGGAACAGGTGAAATATTTCATTAAAGATGCGTACGATACCTGGAATATCACCTATGTCTTACTTACGGGTGGTTTGAAAAATCATATCTATGCAAAAGATAAGGACACCATCTCTGCGGGTTGGAAAGCATGGTGGGTCCCAGTCCGTTACGTCAGCATCCCACAGGACGAGGATGAAGGATGTCTCTGTGACCTCTACTTCGGATGTCTGTATAATGCAACTGGTGGTTTTGACAGTTGGGATTCGAATGGTGATGGCGTCTATGCCGCTTGGGGCATGGGGGGTTATGAAAAAGATACCTTCGATATGTACCCTGAAGTCTATGTGAGCCGAGTGCCAGTAGCCAATACAAGAGAACTCAACCGTATGGTACAAAAAATCATCACCTACGAGAGCACAGGTCTAGCGGAAAAATCATGGTACAACACCTTTGTCGGAGTCGGGGGAAGAACCTTTTCGTATTATCAAGGGAAACCTGATGGCGAATACCTCTGTGAACTTGCCTATAATTATACAAAACTTGCCATCCCAGATCTCAAGTTAGTAAAAGTGTTCACCACGAACAGAGATATCGGTGGTCTGGTCCCTGACAAGAAAGGCATCGCCAAGGCATTTAATCAAGGAGCTGGCTTTGTCGACTTCGAAGGACATGGCGGTCCATCCCGATGGAATACGAACTGGTTTGATGTCGATGAACGGGTTGGGATCACGATTTTGAATTTCGCACGAATGCAAAACGGAGACAAGCAACCAGTGGTCGTCGTCGGTGGGTGCCATAACGGGATGTATAATATCACGGCACTGGCTGCTATGCTTGATAAAAATGGAACAACCCACTTCGGCTATGGATATCCTGTGTATATCTGTTTCAGCTGGGGTTTGGTGATAAAGCCGTTTGGTGGCGCGATCGCCTCTACCGGATGTACTGGGTATGGTCTTGGTTCAGGGTCGAACCCCGTAAGTCTCAGTGGAGAACTTGAGATGAACTTCTTTTATGAGATAGGCAATGGGTCGACGAATCTTGCCCAGGCGCATAGCCGTGCGATTCAGAAGTACATCGCTGAAGAAAGTATCACGTCCTCCGATGCGTTCTGTATAACAAACTGGGCCGTCTTTGGGGATCCAAGTCTGAGGTTTGGTGGATATTCCTCATAGTTGAGAAATATCTTCCTTTTTACTTTTTACATCTATTTCGAATGAAAAATCCTTGAGTTTTTCACAGTAAAATACTGCTGTTATCTATTTTTTTCCTTTTCCTTACGTTTAAATAACTGAGAGATTACTTTTATATAACAACAAAAATATATGATAATGAATCGGACATTGGTGAATCATATGAATAAGAAACTCGTATGTATAATACTCGTAGGTATGTTCCTTGGAGTCGTTGCCCATGGGAGTATCACAAATGGGACTCTTGAAGAAACCCCGTCCATTCCAAATGACCAGCAACAACTGCGTTCTGATTTTTTCTTTAACACCTATATACAGACACTTATGCGTCTGGCACATAAACCATCCCTAGCGACATGTATCATTTCTGGTGATGAGATGGTCTGGTCACATGCCTATGGATACTACGATATCGAAAATAAAAAAGAAGCAACCACCCAGACGTTATATCTTCAAGCATCGGTATCGAAAACCATCACTGCCACTGCATTGATGCAGTTGTATGAACAGGGACTTTTTGACCTGGATGATGATGTCAATGAGTTCCTCCCGTTCAGTCTGAGGAACCCGAATTACCCTGATATCCCAATCACAATAGAGATGATCTTGTCTCACCGGTCAAGTCTTGCTGATGATAATCTGTACTGGCTTTGTCTTTCCTACCTGCCTGGGGACCCAGATGTGGAAGGATTTCCGTATCCGTGGCTGGGGGAATATTTGACACCTGATGGTAGTGCCTATAGCTCCTCGACATGGTCCCTGGATAAGCCTGGGGAAACATATTACTATGCGAATATCGGATTTTCCATCGTCGCTTATCTTGTGGAAATTCTGTCGCATCAGGATTTCAACGAATACTGTAAGGAACATATCTTCCAACCGCTGCAAATGACCATGACCGGGTTTCGTTTACGGGATGTTGATATCGATAATGTAGCAGTCCCCTATGAATTTAAAAACGGGGGGTATTTCAGACACCCGCAGTACGGGATCCATGTGCTGTATCCTGCGATTACCCTACGGACATCAATTGAGGACTATTCTCATTTCATCATTGCCCATATGAATGGCGGGGTATGGAAAGGGATACGAATCCTGAATGAATCAACCGTGGAGTTGATGCATACCGCGCATTTCTCACCTGGTGACACATATAATTACGGACTGGGCTGGGAGGTTACCAATAAGCCGTTTAAGAAAACCTATGGTCATAGCGGCGGGTATGTTGGTGCCCTGAACCTTGTCACGATTGTTCCAGCTGACAACACGGCAGTAATTCTCTTTTCCAATGCACTGGACTCTGAATTACATTCAACACGGATGGAATGGAAAGCAATCAGTGCCGTAAACAATGCTCTGTTCCAGAAAGCAAAGAAGATCGCATCCTAAAGAAATCAGTAATAAGGAAAATGAAAGAAGAAATGAAAGGAACGATTATTTTATTATTGTTTTGTTCAAAACCTTGAGTCTTAAAAACCGTATAAATTTCTCCTTCTAAGGATATGTTTTTAAAGGAGAAATTTGGTTGGAATCGCTTTATATTAGACTCTATGTTGATTGTATCTTCCAATACAATAGAAACTTATAAAAACTGAATGGTATTAATTTAATTTAAATAATTTTAGCTTTGTGGAGAAATAAAATGAGGAAAAAAATTATCGCCATCTTGATTTGTATGCTATTTGGTACGACATCTGTATTGATAATAGAAGCAAAATCTATGATATCTGAAGAAAATTTGATAAAATCTGATGTGGTAATCAATCCAACTCAAGCTGTTGGTTACAGTAATATTACTGTTGCACAAGCTTGGGACTTTCTTACTAATACTTCAAATGGCATACAGATACCAATCGATGTAAGATATGATTCCGAATGGATTGTGGCACATATCGACACGCCTTATCCAGAAAATGCACAACATTGGCCTAGTTTACAAAATGGAGAAAACCTAAGTGAATTCATGGATTTATATCAGGGTAAAGAAATTATCCTTTACTGTAAAACAGGTGGTAGAAGCAAAGCTGCTGCAAACCTTCTTGTTGAAAATAATTTCGATGGAATTATTTATAACATGGTCGGTGGTATTGACGCATGGATTGTTGCTGGATATCCAACAAAAGCGAACTCACCTCCGGGTATTCCAACAATTAACGGAGAAAATAAAGGAAAAGTTGGGGAAGAATATCAGTATACGATGAATACTACAGATATCGATCAAGATGATATCTATTATTATGTAAATTGGAGTGATAATACACCCGATCAACTTGCTGGCCCTTATGATTCAGGGGAGGCAGCAGTACTGAACCATATATGGTCTGAAAAAGGGACATACATAGTAAAAGTAAAAGCTAGGGATAAATATAACGCAGAGAGCGACTGGGCTAATTTAACAGTAACAATGCCATACTCGTATGACAAACCGCTATTACAGTTCCTTGGGTTGTTGTTCGAGCGGTTCCCTAATTCGTTTCCATTATTACGGCATCTGTTGGGATACTAAAAAATCCCAATTTTTTTTTCTTTAATCCGAAAAAACTTGTATTTTCAAATCATTTTAATTTTTCTCCTATGCCAGAACGGTATTAAAATAATTGATAGGGGAGGTTAAGCAGAGGGGGAGGCAGGAGGAGTTAAAAAGAATATACTGCTCAACCTCAGTAAATTGGTTTAAATCTCTTCCCAGATAAGCTTAAGTTTTCCAGTTCTGTCATCAACGAGGACGTAATCCATAGTATCACACCTTACGTAATCTATTGTCATTACTTTATATTAACATATCTTAATAATAATTGAATAACAGTATAAAAAC
>DATMXJ010000248.1:0-3096 GCA_035561675.1 Thermoplasmatota archaeon | reverse complement strand
GGACCAACGTCACCGTCTTCCAACGAGGAAACCGATTGATCCCGAATGCCGAACCCGAAATCTCAGATCTGTTGAAAAAACAATTGGAGAAACGGATGCAAATCCACCTGAACACCGAAGTGCTTGAAGTACAAAAACAAGGAACGACAGTCACCGTAATCGGAAATGAAGGCGTGTCTGGAAGGGAAATTACGGTTTCTGCTGAGGAACTCTTCGTTGCAGCAGGCCGAAAATCAAACGCTGATCTGTTGAAAGTTGAAAACACGGGTGTTCAAACCAATTCACAAGGATACATCCTCGTTAACGAATATCTCGAAACAAGTAAGAAGAACATATGGGCTTTTGGAGATGCGATTGGAAAAGCGATGTTCAAACATGTGGCAAACGAGGAGGCAACGATTGCCTGGAGAAACGCGTTCCATGAGAAGAAAACAAAAATGGATTATCAGGTGATCCCGTACGCAGTCTTTACCTATCCGGAAATCGCTGCGGTTGGATCGACTGAAGCAGAAGCAAAAAAGCATCATCAAATCCTCGTTGGCACTGCTCGATATACTGATGTTGCAAAGGGGGATGCGATGATGGAATATGACGGGTTTGCGAAAGCAATCGTTGATAAGCAAACCGGAAAAATCCTAGGGTTCCATATCATTGGACCCTATGCACCAATGCTTATTCAGGAAGTCATCAATGGGATGGCGCTGGGTGGAAACATCGCGTTCATCTCACAGGGGATGCATATCCATCCTGCACTCCCCGAATTGATCCTGAGGACATTAGGGAATCTCAAAGAAGTGTGAGGATTCACACCTATAGTTTAACAAAAAATATATTTTTTTTATTTCAAATAGTCGAGTTTTATTGCCTCGTAAGGACATATCTCATGACAACAGTAACATGTGATACATTTTGTATAATCCACTGATGCGCGATGTCCTCTGATTTGAATGGCCTGCTTTGGACAGATTTCAACACATTGGCCACAAGCGGTGCATTTCTCTGTCGGTATTGGTCGTTGACGATGATTCTTCGTCGTAGAGAAAAGGGAGTCAGCACTCGATGGTAAACGAAAATCGGAGTATCGAACATCCTGAGGGGAAAGCAGGGGATATTGTATCTCGGATGGCCAGAGGTGTCTTATCTTTGCTTGTCGAAGGATTGGGATGCGTATCGGTTCTATACTTAGCATGTCACAGACTGAGAGATCCATTCCTACTGCATCCTTAGATGCTAGGAGTACCCCAAGATTAACAGGTGCCCCACCTGATGGCCCTTCTCCCTGCATTCCGATCACACCATCCATGACGATGAGATCTGGTTTTTTGATGGAGAGCACATCCAGAAGCATGTCGGCAAACGCGGTTCGTCTGATGAAAAGGGAATGGTATTTTGCTTTTGTCAAGCCTGGAACACTACCATACATGATTTTGGTTGCAAGGGTCATAATCATATAGGAATGTGTCTTAATCTTCGGAACAGCGATGATCTTCTCCGCATGTAAAACATAATCGCAAATAGGAGTTTTTTTCAATTTTGTTCCTAGAGGGATTTCTACTTTGGTGACACCGACGTCATAGTTCAGTTCGATTCCAAGATTTTTTGCAATAGTGGTTAACCCTGATTTCTGATATGCTTTTTCAAGTCGTCTTTTCGTGAATTGTCCTGAGGGGGAATCACCGATAAATGGAACTGCTCCACTCTTTAAGATCATTTCAGCAAGTGCTTGGATCACTGCTGGGTGGGTGACGACCGCTTTTTTTGGTTCGCTGGGGATGAGAAGATTGGTTTTAAGCAAGACCCGCTCCCCTTTCTTGATGTAGCGTGTCATTCCACCAATGGGTTCCAAAAGCGTACGGATATCCATGGTGTCATAGGTGCTTTTTTGGATACTGACGAGACATGGTTTTGATGGTGCATCAGATCTCATGTGATGATTTCAACTCCGTTTTGTGTGTATTGTGTGAAAAGTACGAATATTGTGTTTGATTTCTTTTACCTTGCTGGATTTTGCGCAAGTTTCAATGTTCCTCGGATCTGTTGATGGTTCCTGAGTATTTTAAGGGTAATGTTTTCCCCGGCTTTTCGTTTCCAGATGGTGTGGCGAACATCTTCCATTCCTTTCATAAGTTTTCCTTCGATTTCTATGATGATGTCTCCTGGTTTTAATCCTGCTTTGTCCGCCGGGCTTTCTTCGTTGATCTGGACGATAAGCGCGCCTTCATTTGATGCGAGTTGGTAATAGGAGGCAAGGGTTGGGTTGATGTCCACCCCAAGGATACCGAGCCATGGTCTAGTGACACGGCCGAAGGTGATCAGTTCGTTGGCAACGTCTTTTGCCACGTTGATGGGGATGGCAAATCCGATGCCATGGGCAAAAGGAATGATTGCGTTGTTGATACCGATGATGTTACCGTCGGAGTCAATGAGAGGGCCGCCGCTGTTGCCTGGATTGATTGCTGCATCAGTCTGAATCATGTTTTCGAGTACTCCTCGTTCTGAAGGGAGGTTCCGTCTTATCGCTGAGATCACTCCGATTGTCACGGAAGGACCTCCTGATAATCCCAGTGAATTTCCTATCGCTATCGCCATCTGTCCGGGTCGTAATGTGTCAGAGTTCCCAAATTCTCCCGAGTAGAAGTTGTCTCCGTTGATTTTTATAACTGCGATGTCGGTACTTGGGTCAGTTCCGATGACGGTTCCTTCATATTTTTCTCCGTTGCAGAGGTAGACGTCGACTTTTTTTGTTTGTTCTACGACATGATTATTGGTCAGGATATATCCCTCAGGGTTCATGATGACTCCTGAGCCTGCTCCTTGGAATTCGTAGGTATTGAATCGGTCATACCCCATGATTCGTTTGGTAATGATGTTAACGACACTGGGGCTTATTTTTTCTACTGCTTTGGTGGTTTTTTCTTCGTCAAACATTTATTTCGATCCCCCATTTTTTAATTTTCTTTTTGTACAAACTATATTATTAACAATTGTTAATTAACTTTTCTATAGAAAGAAACACTCATCGTAAGTCATTTACCCTGAAAAGAAAGACCATAACGGTAATGATAAAATCAGGGAATCAGAGAAAATTCCTTAAGA
>DATMXJ010000247.1:0-10220 GCA_035561675.1 Thermoplasmatota archaeon | reverse complement strand
ACCTAGCCTTGATTCTTTTCATAAAAAACGTCAACAGCAGGAGAACAAACGATACTATTAGAAGATAAAAACCGATGCCTGGGCCCCAAGCACACGGAATTGCTGTTTGCATTGAGTGCCCCGGGATGGTGACATCAAGGGTGCCACTCCCCATGAAACTCCCGACACCCACTTGCGTAAGCTGGCTAAAAGCATAATAGAAAACAATCAGAGTTAGAAGAATCACAACGATGCTTAGGACTGATAACACCAGGGTCGTTTTCCGCAGTCGTCTCTCCGTCAAGACACTGAAAAAGATTAATAGACAGGCGGCACCCACCAACATGGATAATAGCCCTAACACCATGGTGACCTCTGCAGGGACTGCGCTGATTTCTCCCCCGGTCGCATTCGATGATTTCGTCAGCGTGATTAATTTTGGGGGGATGACCATGGTATTGGTTGTTGTCGACACCGTGTCGGTCCCTCCATTTAACGCCCACCAGGGCGACACCAGAGCTATGATTAGGAGGCTAATCGTGATTAGTTTTATACCAGTAGATAGCTTCTTCTTCCAGAGCAGGAATCCTATCATACCAATCAAGAAAAGAAGGCCAAGATAGAGAATCATGGTATGGACAAAAGAACCTTGTGAGGTGATGAGGTCCATGGTTTTTTCTCCACGTACCTGTATCTGCTGCTGTGCGATTTCCTCGTTATTCGCATGGACGAGGATCTCATAATCTCCCGGTGGTATCATTGCTGTCGTAGTCCCATTTTTTTGAATCGGAGTCGACTGGGTTTTTCCGTTTCTCTGCAGTGAAATCTCACCACTGGATAGCCGGTCTGCATAGGAGTTAAAAATCGATAGATCAAGGGCAAACTCCGCAGGAAACATCATGGTAACCGTTGTTTCTTGGTCAAGGGTAACATCTTGCTCAAGTCGAAATGCTTTATAACTCAGGCTCAGACGGTACGATGCAGGAAGTAGATTACTGAAATGATAGGTCCCTCCATTGTTTGGTTCTGCTCGAATGGAGGTCGCAGTAGCCATCTCGTCGCTCACAAGCGTCGGATTGACATCAATAGCTGGTGGAAAACCCCAGGTGTCAGTGACAGTCAGAGAAAGACCGTACTGCTCGAGGGAAAACGATTTTTTCATATCGATGATTCGACGTAAACCATTCAACCTCACCTGTTCTTCTCCAATCAAAAAACCTTGATAGAAGATCTTCAACTGATATGGTTTCAGGGAATAACACGGGGCGAAGAGACGCGCGTTCCCTTCCGGATCTGATACTGCCTCTGCAATGGTCGTATTGTCGATCTCCAAGACACATCGGACGTTCTCTACTCCTTGTTTTTCCTGATTGGTCAAAGCAATGGCGATGGCACCCTGTGGTCGACACCTGATCCTGATAGCACTGTCCTTTGTAAGATTCACAATGGCAAAACCAATGTATTGATGATCTTTGGCAAATCTTGGGTTCTCCCGATATATTTTAACGAGGTAATTCCCAGGATCAAGATCTGGAAATCGTATCTTTTTGAATAATGAAAGGTTTTTCCAATCAAAAATCCCAAGCACCATCTGAAGCTTCTCCCTGAGGTTTTTTCCCGTCATGTTCAGTGAAATTGACCCTAGGGAAAGGCGACCCACGGAGCCTGACGAACGAAAACTGTTCATTTGGTAGAGCTCAGCGTAGATATAGGAAATGTTTTTGCCTAAGGCTGCGGAAAACAACGAGCCTAACGGGACAGATCGAGCAAAATGAGCATAGACTGTTAACGTATACCGTTCTTTTTGTCCTTCCCCCTCTGTGACGTTTCCCCGGAACACGGGGATATTTTTAATCAAACTTTGATAGAAGGTGGATTCTTCATCGACCCTGGTATACCCCCCTGTTTCCACCGTCAAAAACTCTACCTTGTATTGATAGATTTTTCCTTGGTCAAGTGTGGTTTGATGGTTACCGTTTTCAAAGGCGTTTCGTGTGAGATACAAATTTCCTGTATCAGCTTCAAGTCCTGGTAGTTTGATATTCTGTTTTGCAAAAACTTTAATTTGAACACCATCATCTGACCCCTCAGTAATTCCTGTGTTCGAAGAAAAAATGATCCCATGGACTTTCCCTGACGTCGCATCGCCCAGACAGGCCCATGCCTTTGAACCCAGTTCCACGTCGTCCTGGGTCGACAGGACCTGCTCGCGTTCGGTGCTCTCAGGATTCTGAGGCACAGAATACTCTTGGATTGCGTTCTCTTCTGTAAAAACATATACAGTGGGTAGTATTTCCCCCACGTTCATTTTCTCTATCGATGCACTCCGTGATTTAATAGAAGTAATACCAGTATAGACGCCGTCCATAATCGTCGGATCATCAATGGTGATCGATTTCAGGGTCTCATGATGGGCATCGATCAATATTCTTTTCGCATTCGTCGGACTATAATAATACGAATAAATGTTATCTGATCGAATATCGCCACGCGGGGCGGTGCATTCTAATCTCACCCGGACCATTAGATTTCCTTGCACCAGCACTGTTTTTGTGATCTCCGTGGCCCATGAGGTGCCTACATAATCAGGTTCACCTGGGACTCCATAGCGGAAATCAAAATTCCCTAACTGATCCAAGTTAAAGGTTTCGACAGTGGTGGAATTGGGTTTGAATTTGATGGCGGAAAGCGCGATGGGATTGCCAAGCAGCTGACCTTTCTGTATCACCGCATAGATGACAAACCCATCCTGCCTTATGCCATAATAATCAAAATCTATTTTCTGACCAGGGATTGGTTCATAAAAATAATGAGTATCTTCAACTGTTACATGGTTTGGGTAATTTACTGGGTCTGTTTCTTTTGAATCATAAAGGACATAGTATTTTTCTTTTCCAGTTGCTTCCTGAGGGATTAAGAATACAAGGCTGCAGGCTTTGACATGGGTCTCATCGGAGGATTCAAGGTCATAGATTTGTGATTCGATCTCTTGAAGCCCTGTTCCGTCGTCTACCCCTACGCGGATCGAATGGATCGTCTCGTTTATCCCCCAGCAGGGATTATCGAAAGATATTCTCATATCGATTGGCTGGTACTTCGCGATTTCTTTGCTCGTATCAAGAGGAACCGTGATTTCTTGTTTATATGGAAGGGTATCGATGTTCGTTTCAAGGTACTCATCAGCAGATGCCATGGGTAGTACAATAGAACAAAGGAGTAGTAAAGCGACTGCTACCCTGAGAAATTCCCGCTGATTTGTCGATACCATAGATATAATAGTATTATCATTTATTTATATAAATATTCTTTTTAAGTAAGATGGGGGAAAAAGATCAAACCGCGGAGGAAATAACAGAGACGAACGGACCAGTGCTGCACTTTTTTTTTGTTTGGAGCGTGGCTTGTCTAAGGAGTGATCACCGTATCTGATTTCATCAAAATCGAGACGATCTCAGTCATATCGACGATCCGGCCGACAACGATTTTCTTTTCGATCTCAAAAAAACCAATGCAGGTTTGACAAGCGACAAGATCCACCCCTGCCTTGGAAAGCCCTGTCAACGCATCAAGAAACAATGATTTATCGGTCAGCAAATGAACCGCTGAGTTATAAAAAATAATCGTATCTGGTTTTTTTGCCGACGCCCAGAGCTTACGAAGAAAAGCACCGGTCATTGTTTTTCCTAATTCATCGCTTCCCCTTCCGAGCGAGTCACTATGTAAAATCACGGTTGTTTTCGTCATGGTTTTCCCTCAAGACAAGCAAGTAAAACATATGGAGAACTTAAACCTTATGCGTGCCACAAACTTTTAGTCCCCGCTCCTCATATCGTGGGTATAGGCATATGAAAAAAACAAGATTCCTTGTGATTGTGATTCTTCTTTTCTTGTGTACTTTTTCCTTTTTCCTTTCACCGACAACCGGTGAAGATATCACAACACCAATTGTATATGTCGGTGGGAGCGGACCGGGGAATTTTACACAGATACAGAATGCTTTGGACAGCGCGACCACCCGAGGAACCGTGTATGTTTACCCTGGAACGTATCATGAGAACCTGAGAATCATTCAACCCGTCCATCTCATTGGAGATGATACACATAACACGATCATCGATGGAGACAACAAAGATTATGTTATCACACTTGCAGCAGGCAACAGTACTGTTTCTGGTTTTACGATTACCCATAGTGAACTGAAGTTTCCGTTTGCTGGCGTCTACGTCGTCTCAGGTCATAACACGATTTCACATAACATCTTGACCGATAATTTCTATGGCATGCAACTAGGATATTCAACAAGCGATAATCTAATTGTCAATAACACGATACATCACAATGGTCGCTGTGGGATTTATTTTAACCATGCGTCATACAATAGGCTCATTGGGAATGTTGTTTTTGATAATCCCGTGAATGGATTCGGATTGTATGAATTTTCGAATCACAACAAAATCATGAATAACACGTTTTCTGATAACGGAGACACTGGCATCAACATCCGTGAATCTTACGATAATCAGGTGGCGAACAATACCTTCGTTCAAGATCATGTCGCGTTGCATAAACCATCCCCTGAGTATCATACGGTTGCAAACGACAATTTGTTTACTGATAATATCGTTTCAACAGAGGAAGAACGAGACGCGTTTGTAGTGACCGTTCTGATATTCGACGTTTCAGTTTTTATTGTATTTCTCGTGTTCAGAAAATTATTACGATGATCGAAAGGTTTTTCACGTTTGTTTAGAAGCTTTTTTTATAGAAGAACACTGCTCCAGCCATGATCACAACAGAGAGAATGAGCAACATAAGGACATAGACCAGGGTATATGCGATATACCGATCGATGATAAGGATGAACAGTGAATAGGCGATTAGAAAACCGATGCCTACAAATCCAAAAAGACGGGCGGACGGTCTTTTTTTTAGCAGCTTCATACACGCGACAATCAGGAAAGCTCCCGAAATGAACAAGGCGAACGCCAATATAAAAGAGTTAATGACGTACCTTGTCGAGTAGCTCCAGATAAAACCTTGATATGCGGTATTGAGGGCGACCATCGAGGCAAAGAGCGACACGCTCGCTATGGAAAGATAAAGGGAGTACCATAACCCTGTTTTTTTATCAGCGAGGAATACCTCAGTTTGGTTTAGTTCCTGATTTTTCTTCATGGTTGCTCTCCACTTGGATTTGATGTTGATGGATATATGTCATCGTGTTTGAGGATTTAAATGATGTATTCCTTGTCCTCCGAACGAGGTTATGTAGGTCGGAGGGCGTGTCGATGTCGCTCCAGACCGGCAATAGACCAACAGAACGCTGTGCCTGTTTTAATTTCATCATTGTCTCCTGGAAAACCAGAGGGCTGCTCCAATGGATTTCCTCGAACACATTAGGGGTAAAAGTTGTTGTTTTAAACCCGATGAGATAGTACCCGCCATCAACTGTAGGGCCAAGCACTGCATCCTTGGTTTGCAGGGTGGTGAATGCCTGTTTAATGTAATCTTCTGGAAGGTCTGGGCTGTCACTTCCCATAAGAATAACTTTCTGAAATCCTTTAGTTAACACATCTGTGAAACTGTTTTTCATCCGCTCCCCAAGATCCTCTCCTTGTTGAGGGAGAAACCGAAGGGTAGATCCAAGCCAGCTTTGAAATTTACTCTGTGCTTCTGGAGGATGAAAACAGATGAAGAACGGGGCATCAATTTTTTTAATCGTTGTCAGGGTATCCTGTACAAAACATCGATAGAGCTCTTGAACGATTTCTTCATTAAGACCTCTGGAGAGTCTGAGTTTCACCTTTCCTTTTTCAGGATATTTTACGAAGAGCAGGATGCAGGTGTCTTGGTCCTTTGTCATCATTCTTACTCCCTGGTCTCTGATGGTTGGAGTGCTTCCTCAAAAAGCTGGAGAGCATCGATGATCTCGGTATCGGTATGTGTTTTTTTGAACTCCTCATAGCAGGTCAGACAATTACATGCGAGAGTTGGTGCATTGTTTTTTACAGCTGCAAGGTAATTCGCTCGGCGCAACACATTTCTTGTATCGCTACCATGGTTCCATTGATAACAGCAGTTGGATGGTTGATCAATGGGAGGTTTGACAAGTTCACCGAAGCGTGATACTACATCATGAACTGCTACTCCTTGAGGTGATTGTGCATGGAACCTGCAGGAATCATGGACCGTTATCTTCCCTCTGATTTTTTTTGAAGGGAACTTGTCCTGATATCGCAACAGGTACTGAGTAACGCTAAGGACCTCAACATCCATCGTATACCTTTTTTTTATCTGCTCAACTGCCTCGAAACATTCGGCACATGCGGTGAGTATTATCTGAGGATCGCAGGCTTTGATCTTCTGGTAGAGTAGGGAAAGACAATCATCAGCTTGGTCAAATTCACCCTGCAGCAGATGAGGTGTACCACAACAGGTAGTCACCCCTCCAAGAACAGTATAGGAACAGCCGATATGTTTGAGTAAGCGAAGTGTTTGTTGTACCGTCTTCGTCGAGTAAATATAACAACCTGGATAAAAGAGCACCTCTGCTTTCTTTTCCGGGATTGTCTCCATGAAATAAGCAAGATCCTTGTTCGTGAGTTTTTTCGATCTGATAAACAGCTGCTGGATGGTTCTTCTTATTCCAGTTTGATTTGGTCCTTTTATGAGAAGATATCGCTTGTAGCTCCAGGGTTTTTCACCTCTAATTTTATATTTGATATAACGGACCATGTGGTCTCTGCGGATGTTCTTCGGGCAGACTGGAACACATTGCCCGCATTGCATGCAATGAAAAGCGAATTCCTTAATCTTCAAAGGGACGCTTTGTCCTTCTTGTGATGCCACATTCAACTCATGGATGGAGAATATATCCTTCGTCACCGGACAGACGTCCATGCATCTATTACATTCAATGCAACGTTCGATGTATTCGGAAACCTTCCTTTGGAGGAATACTTTTGTTGGTACTGATTCCTTGTTTTTTTCGGTTTGTCCGTTCATATGAGTATCAAACCTTTTTTTCTATGAGTCTATTCTTGTTTATTTTTTTCTTGTTCCTCTTTGTTTTTTCTTTTTTCCTTGAGTGTTCGTCGTGAGTACCAGACGAGTATCCCAAGAGCAATTATGGTAATGATTAAAACACAGAGTAATTCCCATGGGACCCGTCCTTGGGTGAGTCCTTGGGTGAGGGCATCAGTGCCGACAACCACGATAATCGTACCAGGGAGCATACAGAGCCATGACCAGAACACATAGGTTTTGAAGGAGACCTTGGTTAGACCAAACCCGTAATTCAGTAACGTGAAGGGAAATAACGGGATTAATCTGGTTAATCCGACGATCATCATACCCTGGTCTTGGGTGAGTTCATCGAGTCGTTTCATGGTCTTATTTTTTGAAAACCAACGAGCGACAGTATCACGAGCAAAATACCGGGCGATAAGGAAACAAATGCTTGCGCCAACAGTCGATGAGATACTTATGAGAATCACTCCGATTACAGAGCCAAAAAGGCCACCAGCGATCACCCCGAAAATCGTCCCGGGAATGGTCGCAATCACCGATCCAAGATAGATGATGAAGAACGCAACTGGCCCCCAGATACCGAGTGATTGTATCCAGTGTTGTACCTCCGTGATGTTCTGTCCAAACCCATACAGATTCATGACGATAAAGAGTGCGACGATAACGATGATGAGGACAACTGGTTTCCACCAGCCTTTCGACCAATCATTTTTTTGATTGCTTTCTTTCATATCTCACGTGCGTTCCTTTCGTTATACGAGAGCGCCTCCACAGGAGGATCCCTGGCCGGCGGTACACCCAAAGCAATGGTCTGCGGTCGCTATTTTTCGAGTGGATATCGCAGATTTTTTAAATTGTTGGATATGGCGTGGTACCGCTGAGGTTACGGGGATGCCAGCAGCGAGATTAAAATCGCAGTCGTAGAGGGCACCGTCCCATGCGATATTGATCTGATGACGGCACATCAGTGAAGGCAGAGTCTCTGGGTTGAATGATTCTTTCAACAAACGCAGGTACTGTGGTTTTTTCTCTTTTAATACATTGAGGAATCGCCCAAGCGGCATGTTCGTAAGCGTGATGAGTCTAGTGAACTGTATTTTGTAGTGCTCTGCGAGATAAATACGGTACTCGTTTTCAAGAGTTTTTTGTTCCGGTGGTAACACAGGTTCAAGGGGGTTGAACACTAATATGAGTGGAAGGTCCGGTGTTGTTCCATATCCGATTTTGTTTAGCAGTTGGAGTGCTTCGATGCTTTTTTCAAACACGCCTTTTCCACGCTGCAGTCGGACTTCCTTTTCTAGATAGCAGGGGAATGATGCGACCAGTTCTATGCCTAATTCTTTGTAGAGGGATATGAAATGCTTATATGCTGGATCTAAAAGAATAGTAAGGTTCGTTCTCAGTTGAATCCGATGACGTTGTTTTGCAAGGCTTCTAAGGAATTTTTCGAGATGCGGATGGAGCTCTGGTGCTCCCCCCGTGATATCAATGAGTAATGGTGATAGTGTTTCGGTCATGGATAAAATTGTCTGCATGGTTGGCCAGCTCATTTGTTCTGTTCTCTTCGGTGAACCATTTACATGACAATGTTCACAGGTTTGGTTGCAGAGCAATCCAAGGTTTATTTGAATGGTACGAAGATCAAGGCACTGTAATCCATCATGGGTAACATCGTGAATACGCTTTTCAAACTCGTTTTTCTTCTCGGACATTACACTCCCCGGGATGTCGATTTCTGTGTTTGGAATTCACTATCCCTTTTTATCAATTTGTATGTAAAAAACGGTTTCTTCTCCTATATTTTTTGGATTTATTCTTTCTGCCAGGGATAGAATTTTACGAGTTTTTCGGCAGGTATCCCACACCAGTACAAAAAAATGATGATTAAATCTCGTACCGTTGTGTACAGTAATCCTTCTTGGTTCCATCTCCGGTCAGAGGTGATAACAGAGGTTGAGAGGATGATAATCTCTCCGTCCTTTTTTTTGACCCGACGCATGAGTTCCACATCCTCCATGAGTGGAATATCCCGATATCCTCCGATAGCGTCAAAATAGGATTTTCGAAGGAAAATCACCTGATCTCCATATGGTGCACGGGTCAGGCGCGATCGGAGCGTAGAAAAAGATGCGATCATTTTAAGCAAAGGGTTTTGAGACTGAATACCTAAGGCAAAAGCACCCCCGACATAGCGCTGGTCTGCCAAAGTGGTCTGTATCAGCGTAAGCGCGTTGGATGGCAGAAAGGTATCTGCATGAAGAAAGATGAGGATGTCTCCTGTCGAATGGGCTGCCCCTTCGTTCATCTGGCGTCCCCTGCCCTGCGGGCTTACGTATTTCATCACGTTTTTCTTAGAAATCACCTGGAGGGTATCCTGTGTCGGGCTTCCATCGACGACGATGATCTCAAAAGGCTCATCCCTCTTCAGTCGATCAAGTGAATCGAGGAGTGTATTAATGATTTTTGATTCATGGAGTACGGGAATGATGATCGAAAACGAACATCTTGGCGGCACAATGTTCCCTTAGACTGACTCAAGGATCTTCAGCAGATATCGATAGAATTTATCCACCGTGCTGATATGGAGTTGTTCCTCAGGGGAATGTGGGTTCTTCAAGGTCGGCCCGATGGAGATCATATCCATACCAGGAAATTTTTCACCAATGATGCCACATTCAAGTCCAGCATGGATAGCCTCGATCTTCGCGTCAGTTTTGAACATGTCTTTGAATGTTTTCTTTGATAGCGCTAGGATCTTTGATTGCAGGTCAGGTTTCCAACCAGGATAGGGCGTCCCCTCAGAGACCTTCGCTCCAGAAAGAGACGCGATCGCTTTGATCCGGTCCCGCATGTCCTGAAGTGCGGATTTCATCGGACTACGAGAGCTCATCCCGATCACAATCGTATTTTCTTTCACAGAGACCGTCGCAAGATTCGTCGAGGTGTTGACCAGTGTCTTGATATCGTAGTTCATCTGATGGACGCCATGGGGCAGTCCCTGTAAGAGATTCAGAAGCTTCACCTGTGAGGATTTTTCCATCGCCGTCTTCGAAGATTCACAAGATGATACATCGACTTTGAGGTTCGGATCGATCGGTTTTATTTCGTCATAGATTTCCTTTTCTTCTGCCTTGATTTCAGAGACAAAGGAGCCTTTGTTTTTCTTATCAAGAACCAATTTCGCGTAGGCTTCTCGGGGGATGGCATTATGC
>DATMXJ010000246.1:0-5335 GCA_035561675.1 Thermoplasmatota archaeon | reverse complement strand
CGGATTGGCTGAAAGTACGTATCGGGAGCGGAGAAAATTATTCTAAAGTAAAAACGCTGTTGCGATCAGCGAAACTCCATACGATCTGCGAAGAGGCAAAATGCCCTAACATCGCTGAATGTTTCGGCAGTGGCACCGCAGTATTTCTCATACTCGGCAACATCTGTACTCGAAACTGCCGCTATTGCAATGTGACACATGGAACACCAGGTCCCTTAAACAACGATGAACCCAGTGATATTGCTGAAAGCGTAAAAACCCTAGATCTGAAATATGTCGTGGTCACGTCAGTGACACGGGATGATCTCACCGATGGTGGTGCAAGCGTTTTTTATAAAACCGTGCGAGCAATAAGACGCGGAAATCAGGAATGTCGCATTGAAGTGCTCATCCCCGATTTCAAAGGAGATGAAGCAGCGATACAAAAAGTGATTGATGCAGTCCCTGATGTCATTAACCATAATATCGAAGTAGTCGAAGATTTGTTTCCGCTGATACGACCTCAAGGGAACTATCTGCGGAGTATAGATCTGTTAAAAACACTAAAAATGAAAGGAAAGGGCATTCGGGTGAAATCCGGTCTCATGGTGGGACTTGGGGAATCCACAGAGCAGATCCTTGCGACACTGTATGATTTGCGAGCATCAGGGGTCGATTTCTTGACCCTGGGACAGTATCTTCAACCCACACACAATCATGCCATCGTGAAAAAATATTATCCGCCCGAGGAATTTTTACAGTTAAGGACCGCTGCGTTACAGCTTGGTTTTGCGCATGTCGAATCAGGGCCGCTTGTGCGAAGCTCGTATCATGCACAGAACGCCTTGCAGTGATTGTGTATTGATGGGGGAACCTTTTAAAAGAGAATCAAATACACATAAGACATATGCAGTCGTACTCTATCTACAAGGTGCCCCAGGGGAAATTACTGAAAATCTCATTGGAGTACGATGAAAAAATGAATGTCATCACCGACATTTGCATCACTGGTGATTTTTTTGCTTACCCTGAGGAAGCAATAGAGCTTCTGGAAAAAAAACTAAAAAATACCATGCTTGACCATGTGCACTTATTGGAAAAGATTTCTTCCCTTATTGCCGAGTATCATATTCAATTTATTGGTGTCAATGCAGAAGGCCTGACCCAAGGGATATTGATGTGCAGACCATGACAGAACAATGGAGGTTGCTTCAGACAGGTTTTAAAAATGCGTATTCAAATATGGCCATAGACAAAGCCATCCTGGTCGTAAATAGTGAAGGGAACGTTCCTCCTACCGTACGGTTTTACGGATGGTCTCCTCCTGCTATTTCTATTGGGTATTTCCAAAGCCTGACCGAGGAAATCGATATCCAAGCCTGTGAACGGTTTGGCATCGATTACGTACGAAGGATCACTGGCGGAGGCGCTGTGTTTCATGAAAAAGAATTGACGTACAGTATCGTCGTTGCTGAGTCTCATCCAGCAATTCCAAAAAACATCCTGAAAAGCTATGGGAGGATCTGCGGAGCGGTCATGAAAGGGTTGCTTCAGTTGGGGATTGAGAGTGAGTACGCTCCGATTAACGATATCGTTACCGGTGGTCGGAAGATTTCTGGGAACGCTCAGACAAGAAAGTTTGAAACTGTGTTGCAACATGGGACCGTCCTCATGGATGTCGATGTTGATACAATGTTTTCATTGCTGAAAGTACCAAACGAGAAGATTAAGGATAAACTCATTGCCGATGTGAAACAACGAGTCACTTCCATGAAGCACATTTTAGGAAAAGAGATAGGTTTTCAGGAAGTCGCACGTGCAATGAAGATAGGTTTTGAGGAAGAATTTAATGTCGAGTTGATTGAGGGAACATTAAGCAAAGAGGAGCGAGGTCTGGCGATACAATTTGAAGAAGAATCTTTCTCTACAAAGGAGTGGAATCAGAGACGTTGAGGTGTTTTTGACTTCGTCATTATCAAGAATGGTCTTGTAGGTATCAGGTCACTTTCACGTAGAAGAACCTGGTAGATAGAAAGACGATGTCATACGAGATTATATCTGGTGGATTCCAAGTTTCTTAGCGTATTCTTTGACCCGCAAGACCTCTTCAGATGAAATCGATCGTGATATGTCTTTCTGTTCGTACGCCCTGTACTCTGGTTTGTACTGACCCATGATATTGACCAAAGCATCTGGTAGGTGTTTCGCAATAAACCTTAAGACTGGTTTTGAACAACAATCGATGTGATTGGGGAGTACCAGATGCCGTATGAGCATCTCACCATGATTATAGGCAAGCAGATGATTCCTCTTCACAACAGCAGTATATCCATTGACCTTGGAGAGTCGTGTCGCACAGGAATCATTCCCGTATTTAAAATCGGTCAGATAGAGATCGATGACTCCATGGAGTAATTTCATTGTCTCCTCTGAACAGTACATGTTCGAGTTCCACATCTGGGCGATGTTCGTATCCATCTGCTGGAGAACTTGAAGGATGTACAAGAGATTTGATGTCGGATCTCCACCAACCCAGTTCACATTCCGAGCACCCTGTTGCCTCCGTTCTTCTATTTTTTTACCTAGTTTTTCTGGATCTATGAATGTTCCACAAGGTAACTGGCTGATATCCCAGTTCTGACAAAACACGCATTGAAACGTGCATCCTGAGAAAAATATGGTATGCGACGGGACAAGAACGGATTCTTCACCGAAATGTAAGAACTCAGTAGCAATGTGTGCTTCTTGGACACCGCACACCCCAAGCGTTTTCCTCCTGTCGACTTTACATCTGTGTTCACAGAAACAACATGCTTGAAAGAGACGGTCAGCAAGCTCGATTTTTAGATCAAGAAGCGAAGGTGACTGAATCGTGTTCAGGACCTTAAATGAACGGAGTGCTTTATCATGCAGTTCCCAGAGTTCGTTGGCTGGTTGCATTGCATCAAAACGTACTTTGATATGCTTACAATCAAGATACTGAGCGGTCCCATTTTCTTCAAGGATATTATGGTATTTTGGAAGGAGCGATCGTACCGTCATTCTATTTTTGATATCGTTGGGGAGAATTAAAACTATATTGTGTATTGATCGATATCAATCTGCATACCATCTTGGGCTGCCAGAACCTGGATACCCAGCTTCTGTGTAAGGTGTTCTGCTATCTCCCAGGGTTTTGCTTTGACCATACCCATCCCAAAATGTGTAAGAATCGCGAGACGTGGTTTGTTTGTTTTTATGATTAGCTCCGCCTCGTTTAAACAGAGATGTTCAATAGTGCTTCTGTCTTCCAACATCACGACATTGATAATCAGGATGTCGCCGGTGAAAAAAGAGGGAAGCTCTGTGAAATAATCAGTGTCGGAAATAAGGGAGATCGTGCTGTTTTTTCCCCTGATGTTCAAACCGTATGTTTCGACTCCATGTTTCAGCTGCTTTGGTGTTTCAAAGGAGATGTTCCCCACCTTGTAGCTTTCTTTTTCTTTGAGGATTTCGATATGATCGACTTGTTCTCTTGCATATTTGAGGATCACGGGGTCCCCTTGGAGTGCGTCACTTGGGGCGAATACGGTACCTTTCTTTTTGAATCCGCCGTTTGTCATCGCTTCAATCATGATATTGATGTCATTGGAATGGTCAAGATGACGATGCGTCAAGATGATCCCTTCCAAGTCCTGTGGGTCCAGCTTCGGCCTGCTGGAGAGACAGCGAAGCAGCGCGCCAGGACCAGGATCAATGATTACATGGGTCTCATCCAAGGTGATCCAGATACCACCAGATGCTCGAAGCTGTTTCATGACAACGAAACGTGCACCAGCGGTTCCCAAGAATTTTATTGTATTCATCGTATCCATCTATAGAAAATTTTTTTTAGGTCATAGCCTATAAGGACATATGAATCTTTCCGATTATACTTATTATCTTGTGAGGCAAATACCTGCGGGACGTGTATCAACCTATGGCGCGGTCGCGAAGGCTCTTGGAAACAAAAAATACGCAAGGGTCGTTGGTACCTATCTGAACAAAAACCCAGACGCAGACACCATGCCGTGTTTTAAAATCGTCAAATCTGATGGAAGTCTGGGTGGGTTTGGCCTTGGGATCAATGACAAGATACGAAGATTACAAAACGATGGCATAGAAGTAAAAAATGGGAAAATCATTGATTTTGAACATGTATTTTTCGATGATTTCAAAACAGAGTATCCATTAAAGAAAAACAAATCATAAATCTAGCAGGTCTTTACTTGAGATAAGAGAGACGCCTTTCTTCTCAAACCAATTCCTAAAATGGGTCACTTGTGATTTTTTCAGGTCTTTTTTATGGAGATATACTCCTGTCAGATTTGGTGTTGACTGCATTGTTTTTTCAAGGATTTCATCATCTATTGTTCCTTCATCTATCTTATAGGAAGGTATCATGTGACCGAAGGCGATTTTTTTCTGAAACGCGATATCGGTGAATCGTGGCGCGTAGTGCCCTCCTCCGACTCCAAGGATTACTGGGATGTCTTTTGGAAACTCTTGCTCATGCTGATGTGTGCGTAGCAGCTCGAGCAGTGATGTTGCTATGATGCTGGCAGGTTCTTTTTGTTGCCATTGGACCTCTGTGCTGCCCACCTCTGCAAAAAAAGTGGGAATCCTCAGGAACGGCCCATGGTGGGTGACCTCATAACAGACCTTATAGTCAAGATCTGTCATTTGGAGGTTTTTGTTGATGAGTCTGAGTAGATGGGTCATCATGTTAGGTGCAGCAGGTACCAAGGTCTTTGGCTGCCCGCCGAACAAGGCGTCACTGAAGTTACCAATCGGATGGACTGTCAGTGTTGGCTCCCCTGTTTTACTGCGATGTCTGGACAGAAAGATCGCTATTGTTGAGTCGATGTGAAGCTGTTCTTGTACTTCTGTGTCGATGTTTTCATGTCGAATTTTTTTATCAGGGATCGTCACCATCACCAGATTCTTCAGGGATGTATGTCTGTACACAGGGGTGTTATAAAAAAAACCTTGCTCCTTCCAGGTCGTTTGTTCTAAAAGACTGTTTTTTATATGCGTGCTCGCTGGGTCTTCTGATGATGAAATAATCAGAACGGTCATATACTGGAGGAGAACAAGCAGGGTGTTTTTGTAATTTGCGTCACAGTTTACTTTCCTCGTTGACTAGTTTTTTAATCCTGCCAACATGGGAAAGATAACGAATTCGGTTTTCCACGGTGCAGATTTTTGCGATGAATTGGATTTCCTGTGCTTCTTCTTCCGTCGATAAAAGTCCGATGACTATCATGCAATGAACGGTTGTCTTCTTTCTTATAAAGTCTTGTTGTACAACCGTTATCCATTTATATAAGTATATTGC
>DATMXJ010000245.1:0-2599 GCA_035561675.1 Thermoplasmatota archaeon | reverse complement strand
GAAGAGATGCGGAAGAACATCGAGAGACGCTGGGGGATTGTTGCCCATGAGCATTATGGGTTGACTGAACTGATCGGCCCCGGGGTCGTCTCCGAATGTGAATATAAGAAATTGCATATCAACGCCGATCATTTCTATCCTGAATTGATCGATCCACTCACAGGGGAGACACTTGAATATGGTGAAGAAGGTGAACTTGTGTACACGACCTTGACAAAGGAGGCTTTCCCTGCGATCCGTTTCCGGACAAAGGACCTCGCGTCCATAACGGAAGAGATCTGCGAGTGTGGACGAACATTACCGATCCAGTCAAGGATCAAGGGGCGTAGCGATGATATGATGAAGATCAAAGGGGTCATTGTGTTCCCCTCCCAGATCGAGGCTGCCTTAATGCAGGTCTCTGGAGTGAGCGATAACTATCAAATTGTCAAGACCAAGCAAGGGGATATGTACTCGCTTTCCGTCGAAGTTGAGCCATCGGAAGCTCGCTATAAAGAAGGCCATCTCGATGACTTTGAGAAAAAAGCTGAGAACGAAATTTACCGAATCCTCAATTTACATGTCCCGGTCCATGCGATCTCACCAAAGGCCATTCCTCGAAGCACTGGGAAAGCAAAACGTGTTATTGAACGATAACGAATTATTTTCTTTTTACAACTACCCAGAGGAGAAGGCAGATGATCAGTCCAATGAGGATAGCAATGAAATTCTGGAAGAAATCTATGAAAAGAAGCGGGAAGATAACCGGGAGAACCGCTGCACCAATGTTGCTAATGGAAATATACAGACTTGCAGCAATACCCACATTGGATTCTGTGACACCGTTTTCTGTTTCTTGACTATAAAGGGCCAACGGCCAAGACGCTTGGAAGCAGATTCCAAAGAGAAACGCGAATGGAAGAACCAAAAGCCAGGTTGCATCATAATAATAGTTTAAGACGAATATGATGAGCCAGAAGATGACTGCTCCAAACACTACAGAGAGCGTCACCTTTTTCAATCCAATTTTTTTTGCGAGGAACGGGGCGAAAAATGCACCGATCGCGCATCCATATAAGAGGAGACCAGCGATATATCCACCATCCTGTCCAGGGTAGAGCTGATGGAGAAGCGCTGAAATAACAAGTGTTATCCCCACAATGAAAAAACCGATAAAAGGATAGATATATGCGTTTTTTGAACTAAAAACATGTTTCATTCCTTCCGTAAACCTCATTTTCTCAATCTTCACTCGTTCTTCCGGGGGAGTGGCAGGATGATCCTTCGCGATGACGAGCCAAAGGATGAAAGCGATTACTGCAAGGACGCCAAATATCAAAAAACCATTGAAAATCTGAGACGATGTTTTATCAGGCGTTAAAAGAGGCATACACAGCGAACCTGTTCCGAATCCAATGAACAATCCCGAGGCACCGATACCAACTGGGAGTCCTGCATGTTTCGCAGGAAACCATCGGAACATCTGAGGTGCTAGTGCGACCAGGATCCATGCAAGTCCAATCCCAGCGATGACACTGCTTATAATGAGAGTTTCGAAGCTAGTAAGAAGCCAAGGCCGAAGACCAAAACCAAGAGCCATAAACAGCGCTCCAATTGAGATGGAAAGCTTCGGTCCTTTCCTGTCAATAAGGGACCCTGCTGGCCAGGCGAAGAAAATCACAAACATTCCAATCAGGGAAATCAAGAGATGTGCCTCCCAGTCTGGGACAAGGAACTGTGTTTCAAAGGCTTTTAACATTGGTGATAGTGCAAACCAGTTTGCCCCATAGGCAAAGATCACAAACCAGAATATGCCGACAACTGCCCAACGATATCGATACAGTTTCTGTTCCATAGAATACCTCTCCGGCACGATGATATTAATGATGTTTTTATAGTTACCGACAAAATCAAACAAAAAATATTACCATTCAAAAAAGTAAAAAGAGAAAAAATCTTATCTTTTATATGATGACGTAGATGAAGAAGATGAATCCATCCACTGTTTTTGTGATTTCAGACACACCATCTGCTTGTGCTCTTACGGTGATGATGACGTTTCCAAAACCAAGTATTGGTGAGTTTTCGACGGTTGCGGTAGAGTTTACATCAAGAGTTGACATCGTTCCTGAGAGGGTTTGTCCTGAAAGGATGAAATTCCCATCGACAGTTATCGTCCAGACGACGTTTGTGGCGATCCCTTCACCGATATTGTTGATGGCAGAGGTAATGGAAAACAATCCGCCGTTCACCGCCCCGATCGTCAGAAGCGGTTTCAGATCAGTAATGGTGACAAACAGAGGAGAAGACCATTCACTTTCATACTGATTTTGATCTTTTGCTTTTACTTTTATTTCATAAGTCCCCGGGGTCGTCCATGCGTATTGTGTCTGTGTCTGTGCTCCTGAGGAATAGGGGCCGAACCAATTGGTGGTATATGAGCCGAATTGCCACTGGTACCACACCTGGTCTTGGTCAGGGTCCGTCGTGCTCGTACTGTACGTGTATTCGATGTTGATTCCTCCGTTCGAAGGCCCTACGGGCGTGGCTGGTTTCAGCGGTGGGCTATTCGTTCCATCTTGTATCATTGCCGATCCTTCATAGGGAAGATAGTTCTGCC
>DATMXJ010000244.1:0-2446 GCA_035561675.1 Thermoplasmatota archaeon | reverse complement strand
TTTACTATCCTTACCGCTCACGCAGATTTTCCCTCTGTAAAGAAAATTTTTTTCATGCGGTTATCGACTTCATTTTTTTTACTGAATCAATAACATCGAAAATCTTCTTATCCGATGCCTTAAGCAGAATTCTTGTTCCTTCTCTTCGTTCATCGACGAGACCTGCGATTTTCAGCACTTTCAAATGTTGAGAAACATTGGGTTGCGATTTCCCTGTATAGGGTATTACCTCGCAGATGCATTTTTCGCCATCTTTGATACATTCGAGAATTTTCAGTCGT
Source organism: Thermoplasmatota archaeon (assembly GCA_035561675.1). Taxonomy (GTDB): domain Archaea; phylum Thermoplasmatota; class E2; order DHVEG-1; family DHVEG-1; genus SM1-50. Next base: position 2,165 of record DATMXJ010000244.1, on the reverse strand, counting down.
GTCGGATCAGCTAATGCTTTGAAAACATCAACCTCGCTCATAGTAGGTATATAAGTAAATTTGAATATTTAAATATTACTATATTTACTCTTTAAAAATCGTATAAAAATCCAGATTGCTGATGTTTTTCTCCAGTTTAAAACAATGCCAATTGTTAACTTGAAGCCGCTGGAGGGAATTGAACCCTCGACCTATTCCTTACCAAGGAATCGCTATACCTCTAAGCCACAGCGGCATTTCAGATACTGCCCTGAATAACAGGGGGGTTATTTACCTTTTTTCCTTCAAAATCTGAACTACGAAGAAAAACAAAAAAGAAACATAATAAAAACACACCCACCTGCAACAACTTAATCCTGTTGTAAAATCAGGATAGGATTCACAAAGGAAGAAGGTGTTCGGAATTGAATAATGCTCCATGCTCCTTCCTCAGGGATGACATTACCCGCGATATTCACATTTTCACCAATACCACCAAAGATTACAGTCGTATTAAGCGCTAACATCATGCTATCTCCTCGATTGATCACCGGCGTGGTTTGATTACAGGAATCATCGTCATCGATCAAGACAATAACCCCATACTCTGAGGAGACCGAAGGAAACGCATCGACATCGAAAAGATTATCTAACCCCGCGGTTCCATCAACCCAATACAGAGATGAATACTCCAGTACATTTTTTTGATCAGAATCAGACAGTTCAATCAGCACCCCGTTCAGATCGATTTCTGGAGAACCAGCTCGGGGGATAATGAGAATAACCATTTTATCAATCAACCCTGAGGTGTTATGACCCTGAATCGTTGATACTTTCAAACCTGACGAGACTTCTTTTATGGTCTGCGACCCTGTACTCCCTGATTGAATCTCCAGTAAAGAACCTGTGGAAAAAATCGCATAGGCAACAATCCCTGCAACAAGGACCATCGCAATAAAAATAATCATGACACCAATCCCCATAGCCCCATTCTGACTTCTTCTCACGTTCGTATGCAGATACCCCTCTATTCCCTTCAATAACATGTAAAGAAAAGGTACTATTTGAGTATTATGAAAAACTGGAGAAACGAGGAGAGATAACCTAGATCCTTTTTTGAACAAATCTGAGTAAAATGCGAATGTATTTGAGATATAAGAGTATTCCGCTGTCGTTGACTCCTATGAAATCCACTGATTTACCAGATGTACAATCAAGACTAGCATCCTCCCATTTCAAACTCACAAGAGTCGGGGTAACCGGCGTAAAAAAACTGGTTCACATCCAACGACCAAATAAAAAATCTGTTCTTCCACTCACCGTCACATTAGACCTGTTTGTGGACCTCCCTGCATCTCAGAAAGGCAGCCATATGTCCCGAAACCTTGAGTTAATCTCTGAAATTATCGATCAAACACTCGAAGCACCAGTATCTGATTTAGAGTCATTTTGCGCCACGACCGCTGAACTCCTCCTTAAAAAACACGAATATGCAACGTTTTCTGAGGTGAAAGCAGAGGCTGATTATTTTTTAGATGTCGTGTACCCCTCTGGTCAAACGGGCATGGAGCCGTACAATCTCATCGCAGAGGCACGGGCAAACCGTGGCGGTGAACTAAGGAAACTCATCGGCGTCAAAGTCATTGGCATGACCGCTTGTCCCTGCGCTATGGAAGTCGTTCGAAAACTTGAAGCCCGCGATAAAACCTGCTCTGCTCCCACTCATAACCAACGAAACATCGGTACATTAATGATTGAAGTCCCACGGGGTACCGAGGTTGTTGATGCAGATGATCTCATTGATATCGTTGAGAAATCATTCAGCAGCCCGACCTATAGTATATTAAAACGGAAAGATGAAGCTGAGCTTGTCCTTCGGGCACATACCAAACCAAAGTTCGTTGAAGACGTGGTTCGTGATATTCTTAGTTCTGTGTTAAAAAAATATAGGGATTTACCAGATGAGGTTTTAGTGATAGCCCGTAGTGAAAGCGAAGAATCGATTCATAAACACAACGCGTTCGCCGAGCGAGTAACAAGCCTTGGTGATTTACGGAAAACATAACTACAGCGGTAGTGAGAAAAATTTTTTTAGGGCAAAAAAGCTTTAAAACAACAGAAGCTTATCGTCTTCCATGTCGAAATATTATATTGCCGTACTCCCGGGAGATGGCGTCGGGAAAGAC
>DATMXJ010000243.1:0-3881 GCA_035561675.1 Thermoplasmatota archaeon | reverse complement strand
GCATTACCTGGACCTGAGGTTGCCTTGGTGCTCCCTGGAATTAATCCTATCCTGCCACTTGAATATCTCGGGTATGTTCTGCTTGGCCTCGTCGTCGCAATCATCGTTCATGAATTCTCCCATGGGATTCTGACGCTCGTTGATAAATTGAAGGTAAAATCACTTGGCATTTTGTATCTGATTGTCCCCATCGGAGCGTTCTGCGAGCCGGATGATGAGGAAGTAAAAAAAGCAAGCATTCTTACCAGGATGAGGCTATACGCGGCAGGTCCGACAGCGAACTTCGTCGTCGTACTCATCTGTATTTTACTGTTCTCCGGCGTATGCATGTCAGCAGTGCAGCCCATGGAAGAAGGCGGTATTATTTTCACGGTTGATGCAGACTCTCCAGCATCACAAATCGGTTTGCAATCAGGGGTTATCGTTACCAGTATGAACAATTCTGTGATCCATAACGGTGAAGAGTTTTTTACGACGTGGAATAATACGAGGGCGAATCAAACAATCAATGTCACCTACGTAAAAAGCGGTGTCGAACACACAACAGAAGTGCTTCTTGGCGATAAATATATCGAGTACGCAAAACGACCGACGATCTATACGAATAATGTATCCTATAAAGGAAAAGGATACCTGGGGGTTCAATCCCTTTTGCGAGACTCTGTCTTCAAAGAGTATCTCGCTATCCTGAAAAACCCGTTTTTTAATTTTCCACAAGGACTACTGACGTTCTACAGCCTACCCTTGCTTGGGTACTTTGCAGGATACAACCCAATCATCTCACCTTTTGCTGATTCGTATCGTATCACCGGTCCTTTAGGAGTTCTCCCCGTTCCTTTGTTTTGGATTATCGTAAACGCGATTTATTGGATCTTCTGGTTGAACCTTGCGGTTTCCCTCTTCAATGTGCTGCCAATGATTCCGCTTGATGGAGGCTTCCTCTTTAATGACGGTGTCCGTGCCGTCATCTTGCGGTTTAAAAAGGGAGTAAAGGAAGAAACGAAAGAAAAAATCGTCAAAAACGTTTCGTTAGCAATCTCATTACTCATCCTGGGATTAATCCTGATTCCCTTTTTTGTTAAATATATTTAAAAAAGGTTTCTAATGGAGAAGCTCAGCGCCTTTTTCAACATTAATAACGCATGGTGCTGAGAGCTTCATCCCTGCTTTCCGCAAGGCTTCTCGCGCGGGAACTATGTACTGTTCTGATGTATCAAGCGTCATTAAAATTTGATCCACGTTCACACGAGCAGCGGTTCCGACTGGTTTTCCATATGCTCGTCGCATACCTTGGGAGACACGGTCTGCCCCGGCTCCTGTCGCTTGTTTGTTTTCGCGGATAACAATATGAGGGTAGACTCTGATGTGCAATCGATAATTCGCAGATCCTATGTATTTCTCAAGAGACTTGTTCGCGGAGATACGAGCTGATTCTAACGCATTGTGCCGTAACTGGCATTTCTCTTTGGTGACTAATGACAATTGAACAGGAAATTTCGCTGTTTTATTCCCGATGACGAACTGTGTGAGACGGGATGCGGGAACACCGCCCATGTACTCTCGTCTTGTCGTTGCCTGACCTCTTACCTGTCGGATCATTCTCGCTGGTTTCCGTGACATACTTTTTCACCCATCATTCAACTGGATTCTTAGGAACATCGAAATAAACATGTCATTTATAAGACTTTTTACTCCAGTATCATCAATCCTTCGTTAGGAGAATAATCGGACCATAACCTTTAAAACGTAGATTAGCTTGCCTATTTGGATTTGTGAGAAAACATGAAACATAAACTTGTCATGCCCGGTGATCAACTCTCCACTTCTGAGGAATTATTACCGGGAGATGGGACATTTGAAGAAAATGGGATTATCCGAGCAGCGCGAATAGGAACCTATGTAGTCGATGAAAAACATCGTACCGCTGAGGTAAAACCAGCATCAAGCACACCAGTGCTGCTAAAAAAAGGAGATATCGTCATCGCAAGAGTGACCAATGCAAAACCAACTATGATTATCGTTGATGTCGTTCATGTCGCAGGAAAAAACAGGTCTATCTCCGGGGACACTGATGCTACTGTTCACGTAAAGGAAATCGCCCAAGGATTCATCAAAGATGCATCCACGGAGTACAAATCGGAAGATTACATCCGGGCGAAAGTCATTCAAGTAAAACCGAGCGTTCAGCTTGAGACAAAAGAAAGGAATTTTGGAGCAATCAAGGCATTGTGTTCAAAGTGTCGTCATCCGCTTATCAAAAAAAGCCATGGGCTTGAATGCGAGAACTGCGGGAACAAAGAACATCGACGCATCGCAGAAGATTATGGGAATCTTGACATACAACATTTATAACTAAAAGAAAAGGGTTTGTGAGAATATGGATTTGAAAACCATTCGAAAGACAAAAACCGAACTTGAACTGGAAATCACCGGTGAAGATGAAACCATTCTTCATCCGATCACTCATATCTTGCTTCAGAATGATGATGTTGAATATGCTGCTTGTATGTCGGACAATCCGCTTGCAGTGAAAAAACGTTTATTCATCCGTGTAAAAAAAGGCTCACCTGAGGACGTCTTAAAAAAAGCGGTGAAATACCTTGAGGATGAAATTAAGCTATTTGGGAAGAATTTTGAAAAATAACAGAGCATCGCTTTGATGAACGCCCCTGATTTTGAACACGAGATCGGTATCGATACCTATTGTACAGACCACCCTGGTGTTGATGGAAAACTTCGGGTCCGTATTGATGATTTCCACGTAACCGAACTCTTTTTATATCCACCCAAGAAAGACCAAGGACATTTTACGATCGCTGAGGTCACCAGTCGAAATTGGGAGAACCATACCCTTGTACAAGAGATAGCGCATCGTTTGCATCTCTCACAGAGACGAATCAGTTTTGCTGGAACCAAGGATAAACGAGCCTGGACGACCCAGTTGATGTCTTTTGAGCATGTTCCTCCAGAACAGTTGTCATCGCTTAGCATCAAGGATGTTACAATTGAGAACATATTCCAATCAGATGTTCCGGTGAGAATCGGAGAACTCTTAGGCAATCACTTTGATATCACGATCAGAAACATACCTGAAGAAATTGTGCCAGAACAGATCATCTCTCTGATTTCCCCTTTTCAGAAATGGAGTGGTTTTCCGAATTTTTATGGGATTCAACGATTCGGGGTTATCCGACCAATAACACATCTTGTTGGGAAGTACATTATTCAAGGGGATTTCGAAAAAGCGGCCATGACTTATGTGGGGAATCCGATGTCTGGGGAAAATGAGACGACCTTCGCATTACGAACAGAACTTGAAAAAACCCGAGACTACACAAAAGCATTCCATTCCTACCCTGAGACATTAAATTTTGAAAAAGCAATATTGAATAAACTGATCCAGGATCCCCAAGACTTCATTGGTGCTTTCAAAGAACTACCAAAAAATCTTCTGATGATGTTTGTAAACGCCTATGAATCATTGTTGTTTAATAAAATACTTAGTGAGCGTATCAAACGTAACCTTCCGCTTCATCAGGCAGTCATCGGGGACATCATTTATCCTATGAGAAAGAACGTTATTGTCAATGAAGCAATCCCGGTTACAGAATCAAACATCGATAAAGTCAATGCCCAACTATCGAAGAAAAAAGCGGTCGTCACCGGTCTTCTTGTCGGATACGATAGCATGTATGCGGATGGTGAAATGGGAAAAATCGAACATGCTATTATCGATTCGCAGGAGATCGCCCCACGGGATTTTATTATTCCTGATATCCCATTCCTTTCATCCTCAGGATCACGACGGCCGCTGCTTGCGTTGTTGCCTTCCCTTGAATGGACCTTGCATACAGATGAATACGCTTCAGGTCGTCAAGCGC